>JAPUIP010000445.1 GCA_027296925.1 Candidatus Poribacteria bacterium
TACCAAATGACTTTGTCATCACTTCGGCAAGCTCCCCTCGAAGCTCACCTCAAAGTTCACCTCGAAGCTCACCTCGAAGCTCAGCACAGGCGGGATAGGCGGGACAAGTACACTCCCTCGAAGTGAAATCCCGAGTTTCGAGGGGCTCGGGATTCCATAATGGGCAGTTCCTTTCCCTTTGGTCACTCAGGTTGGGTGACCGCGAAATCCCGATTCATCGGGGACAGGCGCCGTGAAGGATTTCGGATTCGGAGAGATTCTTCCCTTCGGCAAGCTCCCCTCGAAGCTCGGGACAGGCAGGACAGGCTTGCAGGCTCCTCAGAATGACAAATGTAGCAGTTTTTAAATCGCCATTCCTGAGTTGGGTTACCTAATCATCTTCAAATCCCTGAAGTCGTTACTGTGTTGTGTGGAGGACTATGGAGACATTATCGAAGAAATCATACGCTTATCCCATCAGACCGATTTTCTCTGAGCAGGAAAAAATGAGTGAACGCTTGGGCCAGGTGATTCCGCCGTACGTGTCCGGAACGTCTATCGCTACAAAGGCAAAGGATTTTTGTCGGGCAACTTTGCGAACGACTTTCACGATTGTGGCCTTGTTCATCCTGGTCTTTGGTATTTTTCTGGCGTATCGCGTTGTCAAAGAGCGAGATACGTTCTGGCATTACCTCAAAAACAATCAGACCATCGCGTTCACGCTAACACCTCAAAAGACCATGCAAGATGCTGCGATCGATGACATCCTGACAAAGCTCACGGAGCCAGGTCAATCCCTGCAGCAGAAGTTGATCGAGCTCGCTGTGTCGGGATATGCTCAAAGCGATTGGTATCAGCAGCGGGTAATCGTCTACGACGAGAAACTGCGAGCGGACTATCAGATGACCTTTGAGCAGCGCGTCCAAACCGCGATTGATCAGGCGTATCGAATTTACAATAATTTTGATGCGGCAACAGAGCGCGAAGTGTACGGAAGTACGACGGACGAACTGGTCTATCAAGTCGGACTCCAGATGCCGGGATACGCCCCGATGGCGCTGAGAAAGTCTCTGTTTGAAGGACGACGTTATTTCCCATTCGCACTGATCGCCGGGCAGATGTCCGGCATAGATCCGTTGCGCCTCTTGAAAATCTTTGAAATTGAGACAGATTTTGATGAGACGACAGTCGGTCACAATACCGGTCAGATCATAAACGATGATATTGGGATTGCACAAAATAACCTTGTGGTCTTACCCCGTTTAATCCGCGACATTTTGGATCCGGAGACTCCCGTGTACAGTCCCTTTTTTGAATTTCTCTATCTTGGGACGGATTTGGAGACCGGCAAACCGTTGACCTGGTCGAACTATTTAGTCCGGCTAGAGGAGGAGCTCAACGGCACTTACAATCGCCAAAAGGACCCCACTGGCAGGTATTATATCAATCTGTTGAAAGCGCCGCACATCGGTGCCTTCCTGGCAGCGTACCATATTAAACGCGACCAAACGTATCGGCTGTATCCGGAGTGCATGACTTTTTATCGTAAGAATGCCGCCATCCTGAAGCGCGAGCTCAAACTGACGGAGGATCTGAATCCCTATCACTGGACAGATTATAGCTTCTACAATGGCGGTCCCAAACGTTGGTATGTGATGCAGAAATTCGTCACGATGCGCCAAGATCGCAAGCCAATCCCGCCAGAGTTAGCGGAGGCGGTACAGATTATGAAGCGGCGCAATATGGTCGCACAAAAACTCGGCCAGAAGAATGAGTATTTGCGAAACCTCGCTTTTGATCCCCTTGAAGATAAAATTATCGAAAATGATGGGCTGTTTCGTTATGGGCTGTACGATTTCGCATCGAACTTCAAACCCCGAGAACTCATGTATAACCTCAATCAAGACCTCGCTGTTGCTCCGTAGATTCTAGGGTCTCGACTGGCTACGCCTCCATTCCGCAGCTATCGCATCCATGCAAAAAAAATACGATTTAACCCCACCTGTCCTTCTCCTCCTCCTTCCGGTTCTTCTCTTCTTGCTCATATTTCTGATATATCCACTCTTATACGTCTTTAAGGAATCCTTGTGGATAAACGGACGTTTTAGCCTTGAGCTTTTCAAGCTGATGGCTACGGATGCGAACTACCGCGAACTTGTCGTCAATAGCTTCAAGATTGCGTGCATGGTGACACTGGCAACGACGTTCATTAGCCTGCCGCTCGCCTATTTTCTAACCCGCTATCGCTTCCCCGGACGCAAGGCCATGCAAGGGGTTATCCTGATTCCGATTATTATGCCGCCTTTCGTTGGGGCGATCGGTATGAAGCAGCTTTTTGGCCTGTACGGCAGCATCAATACCCTGCTTGTGAAGCTTGGGCTGATTGATTTCGCCGAGCCGATCGACTGGTTCGGCAGCGGATTTTGGGGCGTTGTGATATTGGCAACCCTGCACCTTTACCCAATCATGTATCTCAACGTCGTCGCGGCCCTGGCAAATGTGGACCCGAGTCTGGAGGAGGCCGCGGAAAATATGGGGGCGTCACGCTTTCGACTCTTCCGCACGGTGACATTGCCGCTAATGCTCCCCGGATATTTCGCGGGAGGTATTCTGGTTTTCATCTGGGCGTTCACAGAACTGGGCGCACCGCTGATCTTCAACTACGACAAGGTCATCGCCGTGCGGATCTTCCGCCAGGTCAGCGATGCCAATGTCAACCCGATGGGATATGCGCTGGTGGTCTTGATTACGGTACTCACCGCCCTGGCGTTTTACATCTTCAAGCGGTGGACCGGAATGAAACAGTATGAAATGCTTGGACGGGGACACGTCACATCGCGTGAGATCCAGGCAGGTAAGCTGATGTGTATTGTTATTTATCTCTTTGTAGGCGGCGTTATCAGCATGGCGCTGTTACCGCATATCAGTATTATCCTGACCTCGCTCACCCCCGATGTCAGCCAGTGGCGGCTGAGTGTGCTACCCAAGAGCTACACCTTGACACATTACGCGCTTGTATTTAGCCATAATGATACACTTCCCAGCATCAAAAACAGCTTGTTCTATAGCGTGTTCAGCACACTGCTTGCGCTCGTTCTTGGCGTTATCATTTCATATCTCCTCACCCGTAAGCGCCTCCCTTTCAGTAATCTGCTCGATGCCCTGGTGATGCTACCCCTCGCGCTTCCCGGCGTCGCACTCGCCTTCGGCTATGTGGGTAGCTTCGCCGATACAACGTTTCTGCTCCGTCATCTGCCCCAATCCATTGTCGCCATTTTAGACCCCCGCCAAAATCCAACTGCCCTCCTCATCATTAGCTACGCCGTCAGACGTCTGCCGTTTATGCTCCGATCTATTTATGCGGGACTTCAGCAGACCAGCATAACTTATGAAGAAGCATCGCAGAATCTCGGCGCAAGTCCGCCACGGACTCTCTTTAAGATTACGCTCCCGCTGGTGCTCGCGAATATTATCGCCGGATCGATTCTTGTGTTCTCATTGTCCATGCTGGAAGTCAGCGATAGCTTGATTCTCGCAATGCGAGATCAGTACAATCCGATTACCAAAGCGATCTGGAATCTTTCCCAACGCCCCGTAGGCGGAGAATATATCGCGTGTGCGTTAGGCGTGGTGGGCATGGTCATCTTGACGGTCTGCCTGCTGGTCGCCGGGCGTTTCCTCGGCAATCGTTTGGGAGAGATTTTCAAGATTTCCTGAAAAGCCCCTTCGATCCTTCCAACCCCAATTTTCCATTTGACAAAAATACTCCTTTTTGCTAAACTGCGTGCAAGCGTTGGGGAAATTTGCCTCAGCGTGACAGTACGAAAACGCGAAAGAATTGCTGAACCGAAAGGGAAACACTATGGAAAGAACTGTATTTTGGGTATGGTTTGGCGTGATCCTCTACTGGATCTACTGTATTTTCTGGGGCGTGAAAGGATTCCGTCGTACCCGCACCGCCTCCGACTATTTCATTGCCGGCCGGCAACTACCGCTACTGATTGCCGGCATCGTTGTCATTGGAATTTCTACCATTGTTGCGATCGGTGGTTGGTCGGCATTCACAGCAAAGCTGAAGGGGCTCGACCCAAGTTTACTGGAAGTCCCCGGCATTATGAAATTCAAGGCATCCGGGCCCGAGTGGACGGGGATCAAAACGCTCACGTATATGTTCGCTCTGATGGGCATCCAAGCCGCGCCGGCATTTTCCATGTGGGCGTTTAGCAATAGAGACACACGCCCTTTCCCCTGGCAACAGGCTGTTGCATCGTCACTCATCGTCGGCGCCGTGTTGATCTTCTTCACCGCATTTCAAGGGCTTGGTGGGCAAATTATGTTCCAGGCGGGAGATATTAGCCTCCCCGAAAAAGCCGGTGGGGGTTTAGACACAGACGCACTGGTTCCAACCTTGATGGGCAAAACGTTGCCGACGCCGCTTCTGGTGTTTACGGCAATCGCCGCGATCGCCGCCATGCAATCGACAGGCGCGGCGTATATGTCCACAGGCGGCGGCATGCTGACCCGCGATCTGTTTGTTCGATACATCAAGCCAGACGCTAGTAACGCCGCACAGATCTGGTTTGGGCGTTTAAGTGTTATCTTTATCACGGTACTTGCTTTTATCGTCGCTTTCATTTCTGGCGATCAACTGGTGTTGCTCAGCGGGCTCGCCGTTTCTTACGGATTTCAAATGTATCCTGCGCTCATCGGTGCTCTTTTCTGGAGACGCTTGACGCGACAGGGAATTGTTGCCGGCTTAATCGCTGGAATCATCGCGGTGAGTGCTACGTATATGATTCAGGGTTTCCGCTATCCCTTGACCATCCACAGCGCCGGTTGGGGCATTCTATCGCGATGTTGAAAAAGGTTGCGAATCTGCTTTTGGGGTTTGACTGGCGAGAAGCCAAGGTACAGTTGGAGGGACACCATGACAGCAACAATCTATGAGCTTGTTGATGAGATCCGCAATGAAAACGAGAAACCGGTTCACG
>JAPUIP010000446.1 GCA_027296925.1 Candidatus Poribacteria bacterium
AGCAGACAATGGAAGTGTGAAAACCCATCCAGCTGAAAAAAAACAGAAAGCAAACAAATGTCTAAACACTAAATACTTCACACCAACAACGGTGATTAAAAAATGTTGAAACGACAACTATTTATGAAACTTTTTCTCGTAGATTCCTATGTAGATTGCCGAAGAAGCGACGACGACCTTCGGTGTTTTCCTGGCTGTAGATCCTAACCGCCAATTCACGAAATCGGTTTTCGCCATGCGGTCAGAAAACAGACCAACGACATCGTCGCCATGGAATGGGACAACATAGCCGGTCAACCGGGAAGCAAGGCGATCATTAAACAGCTTAAACGATGGCTGCCTGAGTCGAATGCACCGAATACCGCTTCCGATCCGAACGTCCGTTCCAATCCGATCATCAATCCAACATTCACTCTACAAACCACCAATACCCGTAGCAGGAATTAACGCGCAGATGGCTTCCAGATCATAGACTCCCAACGTCGTGTTGCCCTCTAACCCAAGCGCCTCAATCGGAAATGGCCGTATTAGTGGATCGATCTCGAAGGAGTGACGCTTTTTTACTTCTTATCGGGAGTTATTTGTCGAGATCCATCATGTCCTGCAACCTGTCCCGCCGCAATGAAATGGAGGAGGAAGCTTGTGCGAAGTGGGAAGATGTGTCCCCTTTTTTGCGCGCTTTTCCTTGAGTTTCTACAAAACGTGCAAAGGTATGGGATCTTAAGGGAGGCGCTTGACATGGAAGCAAATATTAAATCGTGTGGATCAAGTCGTCTGAAGAAGCACCATGTATGCCTCAGAGACAAAATACCCATGCGAAAAGAGTACCTCGTATACGGCAGTCCCTTAATCGGGGAAGAAGAGGTTGAAGAAGTCGTGGCGACCATTCGTTCGGGCTGGTTGGGGACGGGCCCAAAGACCCAACGATTTGAGGCGGATTTTGCCGCATTTCAGGGTATCGAGTACTGCGTCGCCGTGAGCTCCTGCAGTGCCGCGCTACACCTGGCAATGCTTGCCGCCGGCGTAAAACGGGGAGACGAAGTAATCGTTCCTGCGCTTACCTTCTGTGCGACGGCCAATGCCGTGGTTCACAGTGGAGCAACACCGATTTTTGCCGATATCAACGGCGAAGATTTGACGATTGATCCTGAAGACGTGCGAAGGCGAATCACGCCGCGAACCCGGGCGATTCTTCCGGTGCACATTCATGGTTATCCCGCGAAGATGGAACCACTTCGCTCTCTGGCGGATGAACACGGGCTGTTATTGATCGGCGATGCTGCCCATGCGATTGAGGCGGAGTACAAAGGCATAAAGATCGGGCATCTGGCCGACATTACCTGCTTCAGTTTTTACGTGACGAAGAATCTTACAACGGTCGAGGGGGGAATGCTTGCGACGTCGAATCAAGAGTGGGCTGATAAGATAAAGATCCTCGCGCTCCACGGTATGTCCAAAGACGCCTGGATCCGCCACTCTGATGAGGGCTACCAGCATTACCAAGTCGCGGATGCGGGCTTTAAGTACAACATGACCGATATTCAAGCATCTTTTGGGATCCATCAGCTCGCCCGAATCGAAAAAAATCTCGAGTGGCGCGAGCAGTTGTGGTCCCGCTACGACGAGAAACTGACCGACTTGCGGCTTCGTCGCCCGCCAACCCCATCCGCTGATGTGCGCCACGCTCGCCACATATACGCAGTGCAAGTAACAGAACAGTCACCGCTCTCGCGCGATCGACTGCTGGGCGAGCTCCACAATCGAAATATCGGCAGCGCCGTTCATTACACCGCGCTTCACCTTCATCCCTACTATCGACGATCTTTTGGCTATCGCGAGGGCGACTTGCCTGTGGCAGAGGCGTATGGAAACACAACGCTGTCCCTGCCTCTTTCGCCAAAAGTCAGTGATGAGGATGTCGACGACGTGGTGGAAGCTCTCGCAGATTGTCTGCGTAGCTAGTGTAAGTAATATTCTCGTGGACTTGGGAGAGAAACCTTCTAACGCTGTCAAATTCAATTCAGACGGTCGTAAAAATAGTTATGAGAATTCTTTCCAAGTTGCGTGATCGTCTCGTTCTTCTCCGGTATCAGATTACGGGACCGCCAAGGATTCTCAATTTCAGCAGCCGGCTGAATGCCGAGATTCTGAGACTCCACGGCGCCAAGATCGGCCGTAACCGGGTGCGGCTGCATTCTCCCATTACCTTGCACGAAGCCGACAACGGGTACGGCAACCTGTCCATCGCCGACGGATGCATCATTAACGGGAACAATTTTTTTGACTTGTCCGCCAGGATCATCTTGGAAGATGGGGCCAGCATCGGTCCCGGGGTAACGATCATGACGCACAATCGATTTAACTATAACGAAATCTTGGAAGAACAACTGGCCCATCTTTGTGGAAAGAAGGACGTTATCGTCAAAAAGAGAGCCGGGATCAAGGCGGGCGCCCTGATTACAATGGGGGTGGTAGTGGGAGAGAATGCCGTGATCGCCGGTAACGCTGTAGTCAACCGCGATGTGCCGGCCAACACTTTTGTGGCCGGCGTACCGGCGAAGGTGGTCACAAAAATCGGATAGATGCAGGGAAGCGATGCGAGGCGGCCTTTTCCCTTGAAATCGCTGTGGGAATCAAATTGTGTCTGATTCTCATTCACCTGTTTTGCGTTACAGCCTATCTGGAAATTAAGGAATTCATTCAACAGGAGCTAAGTAATCAGTGATAGCCTTCGCCCTTTCTCGCAAGTCCGTCCGCATCGCGGCGCGCTCCGGACGAGATCAGTTAGGTCCTGAGTCCTGGAATTAGAGATGAAACCTGTCGTCTGTCACTTTAACAACCAGTTCTTCATCGGATCACAGACGTTTATCTACAACTACGTTTCAAATTATCACGAATACCGTCCCGTTCTTCTGGCACGCGAGTTTCTTAATCTCGAACAATTTCCGTTCAACCCGGCGGACCGTTATTTAATTCGCTTCAAGCAATACACGCCTCGGTGGTTGATAAACGGTCTCTATCGGAAGTGGTTTGGCATCGAATGGGCCACGGAAAAAGTGATTCGAAAGTGCAAGGGCTGTCTCATTCACGCTCACTTCGGCGACAATGGTTTCAGGATTCTGAACATCAAGATGCGGCTGGGGCTGCCACTGGTCACGACGTTTTATGGCTATGACCTCTCACAACTTCCGGGAATCTCCGATGAGCTTGCCGCA
>JAPUIP010000447.1 GCA_027296925.1 Candidatus Poribacteria bacterium
GGTCGTTGCCGCCGTGGATCCAGACCCCGAGCGTCGATTGAAATTTGATGAGACTTACAACATCATGGGCCTCTACGAGAACTATCGTGAGTTGCTCGACCAGGAAGCGTTAGACATTATTAGTATCTGCACCTGGCCTCCGCTGCATTGCGAGCTCACAGTTGCCGCCGCAGAAAGCGGTGTCAAAGCGATCCTTTGCGAAAAACCGATGGCTCTCAATTTAGGGGAAGCCGATCGGATGTTGGAGGCGTGCGAAAAAACAGGAACCAAGCTTGTCATCGGACACCAGCATCGTTTTGATTCGCAATCGGTGAACGTCATCGATCTCATTAAAGGTAGCGCTATCGGCGACTTGCAGTGGATCTTCGGCTACTGTAACAGCAAAGATCTCCTCTCGAATGGCACACATGTTGTTGACCTGATTCGATATTTTGTCAATGATTCGCCGGTCAAGTGGGTGATGGGACAGATCGATCGCCCGTCGGACAGGGTTGACTTTGAACATCATGTCGAGCATAACGCCATCGGGCACTGGCGGTTTGAAAACGGTGTCCACGCCATGATTGCGCAAGGGGAGCTTGCACCAAGCGGCTATGCGTTTCAACTTTGCGGAACGGCGGGGCTCATCAGTGTCAACGCTCCCCAAGGCTACCGGCTACAAGTCATTACCAAAAATGGCGAACTGGATATTCCCCTTGAGGAAGTGAATCCCTATCAGGCGGAGATTGAAGAACTGATCGCATGGATTGACGATGGTGCACCTCACCGGGCGCGCGGGGAAAGTGGACGTGCGACAATGGAAATTCTGATGGCTATCATGGAATCTTCACGCCTGCACCAAACAGTCTATTTGCCACTCAAAACGGCAGAGTCGCCGCTGGAGCTGATGATTCAGGCGGGACAGATTTGATGCGTAAAACGGTATGAGGAATTAGAAATCAGTAAATATCTAAGGAATCGGTACCAAATAGCTTTGTCATCACTTCGGCAAGCTCCCCTCGAAGCACCACAGGCACCCTCTCAGCCGAGGGCAGGCTTCCTTCCAGTCGCTTACCTTGAAGCTCGGCACAGGCGGGACAGGCAGAATCAGCAGGAAACGCTGGAGGAGATCTTCACGCGACATCGTGTCGAAGCTTTGCCAGAACAGTGGAAAGTGCATGATGTTCAGGTGAATGCGAATTCCCATAAGAGCTACTCGGAAATTGTCGTCAAGGCTGAGGAACGGATCGGTTTTCTCTATTTTTTCAGTGGCATTCTGGCGTCACTCGGACTGAACATTGAAATGTGCAAATGCGCCGGATTGGGTGGTCAAATCACGAACCGTTTCTACGTGACACCGATTGTGTCTCCTGAATCCGTCCGCCGACAAATTGTGGAAAGACTGAAGTGAGGTTCCGGCCTTGCCGAAAAGTCTGCAAAATGGAAATTGCATCGTGAAGTATTTCTTCAACAAAGGTATTCGTGAACGCCTGCAACCGCCGTTTGGAGGTGATTCAGATGAGCCATCCGCTTGAACGCGCTATCGAAATCATTGTCAAGGTGGCGGACCCAGATCGGATTATCCTGTTTGGCTCGCAGGCACGGGGAGATGCCAAGCCGGACAGCGATTACGATTTGCTTGTTCTGAAAAGTGGCGTCAAATACCGTCGGAAACTCGCACAGAAAATCTATCTGAATCTCCGGAATATTGGTGCCCCCGTTGATGTCATCGTGGCTGATTCACGAAAATATGAAAGTTTGAAGGATGATCCGTACCTAATTTACAGTGAGGCAGCCAAAGATGGGAGGGTGATATATGAGAAGTATTGAGCGGGCAGGGGAATGGTTAAAAAGGGCGAAGAGCAATTTGGCCCGTGCAAAAGTGGGGAAGATTTCGCCGGAAATCCTTTACGAAGATCTCTGTTTTGACGCGCAGCAGGCGGTCGAGAAAGCGTTAAAGTCTCTTTTATAATACTTGGAATTATCTTTGAACGCAGCCACGATATTTCTTATTTCATCGGACTTCTTGAAAAAGGTAATGTCCAAATACCAGAGTTTGTGGAGCAATCTCGGCTCTTAACCAACTATGCGGTGCAGACCCGTTATCCCGGCGACTATGAACCTTTAGATGAAGAGGATTACCGTGAAGCACTTGAAATTGCAGAAAAGGTCGTGAATTGGGTTGAAGAAGAAATCTCCAAAGGTCCCAAAGAAAAGGGAAACGGTTAAACAGAAAGAAAGTATCAAGAGCCCCATACGACGTTATCAGAGCTGGATACTTGCCGGGATTTCCGGTATTCTGCTCATCCTGAGCTTTCCAAGCTTCAACCTCTTTCCGATTGCATGGATGGGGCTCATACCGCTCCTCATCGCTCTGAAATCCGTTTCGAGTTCAAAGTCCGCATTCTGGCACGGCTATGTCGCCGGAGCCATCTTCTTCTTCGGACTGCTTTACTGGATTATCCTGCTCTACCCCTTTGCGAACATATTCCTGACAACGTTTGGCTGTGTTGCTCTGGTCGCTTACCTTGCGGCTTACGTCGGCGTTTTCTCTGTGCTGCTACATCGATTGCCCTGGCGTTCCGGATTGCCTTTTATCTTCATCGCGCCAACAATCTGGACAGGGTTAGAGTGGGTGCGAAGCTGGTTGTTGACAGGCTTTCCATGGGGAAGTATGGGATATACCCAATGGAATAACCTGCCGGCGATTCAGATTGCGTCCCTCACAGGAGTGCATGGCGTCAGCTTCGTCGTTGTCCTCTTCAATGCAACAATCGCGGAGGCACTCCGTACCTACCCCGATTGGAAACGCTCGCGTCATCAGGCATCGCCACTCCGCTTCGTGATGATCGACAAACGCGCCGCGACCATAATACCCATCGCCATTGTTATCGCTTGTTTTATTTACGGCCTGATTTCCCTGTCCAGGCCCGTAGAGACAACTTCAGAAACTCAGATGGCGCTTGTGCCTGGCAACATACAGCAGCTCGACAAGTGGAATCGCGAAAACCTACCTGCAATCTTCAAACAATACATAGATCTAATCGAGAAGGCAGATGCGGCCCAGCCGGATCTCATCGTTTTGCCCGAAACGGCGATCCCCGGAGCTATCTTTTCCGGTGGGCCAAATGACTATCGCCGAAAGCTGGAGCAGATGTTGCATGATCGGCAGATATACCTGCTCACGGGAGTTCCTCACTTTACACCCGAACTGAAAATATATAATCGCGTTTTCCTGCTGTCCCCGTCCGGCGATCAACTTGGCAGTTATTCAAAGACGCACCTTGTCCCTTTCGGGGAATATGTTCCGATCAGTCGGCATCTACCCAATCTCATCCAACTGCCTTCCGGATATGAAGCCGGAAAGTCCATTGATCTCTTTCCCGTTCCATCCGTGGAGGGCGCGCAAATGGGTATTGTGATCTGCTTTGAATCCATATTTCCGAATCTCTTCCGCAAATTTGTTCTGAAGGGCGCAAACGTGATGGGGATTCTCACCAACGATGCCTGGTATGAGGGAACGGCAGCACCGGAACAGCACTTCGCCATCGCCCCCCTGCGTGCTATCGAGAACCGCGTGGCTGTTTTTCGTTGCGCTAACGGCGGCATATCGTGTATAATTGACCCATTTGGTAGAGTCACAAAGGAACGGATTCAACCCAATGATACTCAGGGATTCTTAATCGGGGACGTGCCCTTAATCGACCAGAAAAAAACGGTCTATACCCGCTATGGGGATTGGTTCCCGATTCTCTGTTTTCTGGTGAGTGTCATCCTCGTCCTGTACCATCATCTGTCCAATCGACGCGTTGAAGAATCAAAGTAGGAAAGGAGATAGAAGATGCTTGCGGATTTGAAACCCAAAATTGAAGAAATGATCTCTCGACTCCTTGAATGTAAGGAGCATCTTTGACCTAACAAGCAAACAAGAGGAACTGGAGAAACTTCAAGAAGAGGCATCAGCGCCCGACTTCTGGAATGACTCTCAGCACGCACAGCAAGTCACGCAGCAGATTGCATTTTTACGAGAAGAAACAGGGCAATATCAAAAACTTCACGCACAACTTGAAGACCTCCACCTGCTGATTGAACTCGCGATTGAAGAGAACGATGAGACTGTCGGTGAGGAAATTAGCGCTGACCTGAGCACAGTTTCAACGCAGATTGAAGAGATTGAGTTCAAACTGATGTTCGACGGCGAGCACGATTACAACAACGCAATCTTGAGTATTCACCCCGGCGCCGGCGGTACCGAATCTCAGGATTGGGTGGCCATGCTTTTGCGGATGTATCTCCGCTGGTGCGAAGGGCGGAGTTATCGAACGGAAACCATCGAACTCACGCCGGGCGATGAAGCGGGCATCAAGAGTGCGATAGTCTTAGTCACGGGAGAATACGCCTACGGCTACCTTCGCGCAGAAGCCGGAATTCACCGGCTCGTTCGCCTCTCTCCATTCGATTTTAACAACCGCCGCCATACCTCTTTTGCTGCGGTGACGGTTTCTCCTGAAATTAGTGATACCGCCGATGTTGAAATTGACCCCGCCGACCTGCGCGTTGATTTCTATCGATCGGGTGGCGCCGGTGGTCAGCACGTCAACCGTAC
Organism: Candidatus Poribacteria bacterium; assembly: GCA_027296925.1. Taxonomy (GTDB): domain Bacteria; phylum Poribacteria; class WGA-4E; order WGA-4E; family PCPOR2b; genus JAPUIP01. The sequence continues at coordinate 4,586 of JAPUIP010000447.1, forward strand.
CGATTCAGCGGTTCGGCTTACTCATCTCCCCACCGGAATTGTCGCCCAATGCCAGAATGAACGGTCACAACATAAGAACCGTGAAATTGCGATGAAGGTTTTGCGTTCTCGGGTCTACGAACATTATCAGGCGGAACTCAATGAAGAAATCGCGAAGTTACAGGGTGCCAGAGCGGATATCAACTTCGGTAGCCAGATTCGATCTTACGTATTCCACCCTTACCGCCTTGTGAAGGATTTACGCACCGGTGTTGAGACTGGAAACGTTGATGCCGTTATGGACGGAAAGCTGGATGCATTTATAGAAAGTTACTTGAAGCAGAAGCAAGGTGCAGCGCGTGATTGATGAACGCGGTTACGTTTCACGCGCTGTTTTTTTGGTTGCCTAAAGGGTTGAGACGTGCTATACTAAGCCAATAATTCGAATCTGGAAGGAATGTGCAATTGGAAGACTCGAGCGATCTGCTACCTCAACGTCGAGAAAAGCTGGAAGAGATTCGTCAACTCGGCGTCAATCCATATCCCTACAATTACTCGCCCACCCACACCACACTGGAAATCCACCAACAA
>JAPUIP010000448.1 GCA_027296925.1 Candidatus Poribacteria bacterium
TGACAGGAAACAGAATCGTGTCGAAATCGAACCGATCGATGAGCGCAAGCGCGGTTTCAACGGAGTGAGCAGAAAAACCGAGGTAGCGAACGAGCCCCTGTTCACGGGCTTCGATAAATGCCTCGATGGCGCCGCCGTCTCCCATCGCGGTTTCGAGGTCCTCGCTGGTCGTCATCGCGTGGAGTTGGTACAGATCGAAATGATCGGTTTTCAGCTTACGTAGGGATTGGCGCAACTGCCTTGCCGCGCCGGACTTCGTGCGTTCGCCGGTCTTGCATGCGAGGAAAATTTGATCGCGCAGGCCAACGAGGGCGGGGCCGAGTCGATCTTCCGCGTTGCCGTAGGCTGGCGCAACGTCAAAGTAGTTGATGCCTCGGTCGAATGCCTCTCGGACTGTGCGATCTGCCTTGGATTGTTCGGTGTCCGTGACGACAATCCCTCCACATCCAATAATCGAAAGCTGTTCTCCGGTGTTGCCTAACGTTCGTTTGAGCATGGTTCTTCCCACCTTGTTGAAGTCTGTTCGTGTTGATGTCCATATCATAAACGATCGGCTTTGGCTTCGTCAAGCAAAACGTTGGAGAAGCAAGCTGAGGTTAATCGCTTTTTACGACAATGCATGGATGTTACGTCGAAAAGGTATTGATAATACATAGAATTGTATGGCAAAATTATACAGATTCTGTGAATAAGCTGCGCATTGACGGAGTGTTTGTATCATGCCGAGACAGGACCATTGAATTTTCCAAGCAAGTCGACGACATATTGAAAGAACTAGCGGAGAAGAACGGGACCTCAAAGGTCGAGGTGCTTCGCCGTGCATTGTCTCTCTACGATTACGCCAAGAAGGAAACGGGTAAAGAGAGACATAGAAAGCTGTCAATTACGGATGAAGAGGATAAAATCATCAAAGATCTCATTTTTCAATGAGTGAAGTTCAATGTTTGGAGGGGAAGAAATGAGCGACGTCAAAATCAAACGGAAGTCATGGCTATGGAATCTTGTCCCGTTGACCGGGCGCAACCGATTTTCGTCCACAATCGGTTCGACCATCTATCTCACCCCGAAACGCTATGACGATTATCATTCCGATTCACCATCTGTCCGCACGCAAGGGTTGGTCATTCATGAGACGGTGCACGTCCGACAGTATCAGGCGGAGAAGCTGCTGTTTGGGCTCAAATACGCCCTGTCTCGAAAAGCCCGATTAAATTATGAAATCGAAGCGTATGCGGCGCAGATCAAATTCTCCATCCAGCACCATCCCGATCGAAAAGAGAAATACATTCGACAAAAGGCGAAGGTGCTATCATCGACCCGTTATCTGTTGTTTATGGACTATGAGTCGGTGCATCAGAAGCTCACGGCAAAGGTAGATGAAATTACGTGAACCGTGAAGGCGTAGGGTCATTTAATTCTCGGTCATTTCGCAGATTCAGACAGATCTGTCATTCTGAGTCCTTCGCTTCGCTCGAGGACAGGCTTCGCGAAGAATCTCTTCTCATCGCACGATGGAGATCTTTCGCGGAGTTTATCCCTTCAGCAGGCTCAGGGCAGGCTCTGAGCTTGCGAAGGGCTCAAGATGACAGAAATTGTTATCTTCTAAGTAAAATTAAATGAACCTAGTACAGGCGGAAAAGTCATTGACAACGCCCCGCGCCTCTGCTAAAATTAGGGATAATTTGCGGGAAGCGGATATACGGAGGAGGAATTCGATCGCATCATGACACCACGCACACAGGCGAGGGTTTTTGCGCTTCAGATGTTGTACCAGGCGGAGATGACCAGCGATCCGGTGAATCGCGTGCAGGCGCGCTTCTGGCAGACGAACGCGGCATCCGAAGCTGTCAAGGGGTTTGCCAATCTCCTGGTTGAGGGAACATGGGAACACCTTGCTACGATCGATCCGGCGATTCACGGGGCGGCACCCCACTGGGAACTCCACCGCATGCCCGTTGTCGATCGGTGCCTTTTGCGCAGCGGGGTCTATGAGCTTCTCTATCTCATTGACATTCCCCCGGCTGTTTCAATCAACGAGGCGATTGAGCTTGCCAAGAAGTACAGCACGGAAGATTCGCCACAATTTATCAATGCGGTTCTGGATAAGGTCAAAGATATGGGGTCTGAAATGGTCAGTTTGGGAGAACTACGAACAAGTGGGGGTGAATAGTTGGGGATATTTCACAAGTTATTCTGGGTTCTGGTTGTCAGCCTGTCCATCCATTCTATCGCCGACGCCCATCGGGAAGTCAAATTTGTCCAGGAATTTGGTGGAAAAGGGACGCAGGAAGGTCAATTCGCCGAGAAAACCTTCTTCGCCTTCGATCGGGACGGCGGAATTTACGTCGCGGATACGGAAAATTATAGAATCCAAAAATTGGATGCCAATGGGCGTTTTCAATTTGAGATCCAGCCGACCGAATCAGATGCGTTCATCTTGAGAAATCCGACGGACATTGCCGTGGGTCAAGATGGAGCGGTTTATGTCATGGATTGGATCATCATACAGGTGGCTGGCACAGAGAGCCCGAAAGTCTTTAACTACGCCCCTTGTGTGCATCGATTTGATTCGGATGGCAACTTCGTGGCGAGCTATCCGCTCCGTGATCTGACCAAACGGGTGAAGTCCCTCGAAGCCGCCGCGCCAGGACTTGACGCCGACGGAAACTATGCACTCATCATCCCACAAGGCGATACAGAGCGATCCTTCCTGCTGACCGTTGATGATCAAGGAAACATCTACGTTTTCGATAATGGCGATATTCATAAACTGGATGCAACGGGGCAACCTGTGGCGATCTTCATCACCTCCCAACCGAGCGCCGGCCAGTTGAGCAAAGCCGCCGACATGACCGTGGATCGCCAGGGCAACCTTTACATCGTTGATGAGGCGTCACATCGCGTCCTGAAATACGATGCCAATGGAAAATTTTTGCTATCATTTGGCGAGTATGGCGATCGCGCCGGGCAACTGATTTCCCCCTTCCATCTCATCGCGCTTGACGACGGCACCATCCTCGTCGCCGATCGTGCCAAATACAAAAAGGATTATGCGTCTAATCTGCCCCGGCGCCAATTCGATCCGTTTCAGTTTGGCGGCTTTCCCTACCGCGTCTTCCGCACCCGTTTGAGACGAGTTCAGCGATTTTTTGCCGATGGCCAATATGCCGAGAAGATCCTGATCCGTTTCCAGCGCGAGAACGAGAGGCAGGCACATCTCAAGCTCAAAGCCATCGACCACAGCGGCAACCTGTACTTCGTCAATACAGAAACCTTGACGTTGAGCAAATTCGCTCCCGTTTCGGCGCTCATCGCGTCCGCGTTCCAAACAGAGGTCAAATTGCGATACACGGTCGACATTGAGGATGTCGAGATAGACAATCTGGATGACCTCGATGCGAATTTCGGCACCGGTGCTGATTTTGATGAGCGGATTAAACAGTATCAAGTCAATGCGAGCGTGACGTTGAGCTACGATGTCAATGAAGACCTCCGATTCGGGATTTCCAACCGTGTGACTTATCTGAAATACACGGACACCAGTTTTTACCGAACACGCGATTTCGAGGACTTCCGGGGCTCCTTCAATCAAGATGATCAATCTACCGATGAATTGTGGGAAGACCGCATTCAACTTAACTTTACGCTGATCCGAAATCATGATCCCTATCGTTATCGAACGGCCGGGGCGTTTGCTTACCTGGATGTGTTCCGAGAAGATTTCGTCAATGAGGCGCTTGATCCGAACAACGACCGATTCCTGGACTTTAAGATGCGCTTCTCGGATTGGGGGGCAGGTATGCACTATGACCTTGGCAGGTCATTCCAACTTCGGTTTATGGTGGTGCATTTCTTCGGCTACGCCGAGTATGATTACATTGACGAAACCAACATCCTGTACGCAACAGGCTTCCAGGAGAGCGATTTCACGCAGGCGTTGCTGACCATTGATGGTGTTTTTTGAAACATCATGTGCCAATTGTAGGTCGGGATTCGTGTCCCGACAATCGTCCGTTTTTGAATATGAGGAATGCGAATGAGAAAAGTACGGATCGGCATGATTGTCGCGATGCCGAAGAAGTGGAAGGTTGACGAGAATTGGTCTGTTATCGAGTCCCTCGTGCGCCGTCACGCTGAAGATGGCGTGGATATTTTTATTACCCCCGAATGCTTCCTCGATGGATATGCGGTCACAGAGGATGACTGGACAGTCGAGCGGTTTACACAGGTGGCGCAGGTCATCGATGATAGCCCTTACGTGGATGCGCTTAAAAAGCTCGCCGTCCAAACCGACGCCCATATCGTCTTCGGCTTGACTGAACGCCAATCAACGGATTTCTATAACTGTGCGCTGCTGATCGGTAGGGATGGGGAGGTCGCCGGGAAGTATTACAAAACCCATCTCCAAAGCCATGATCTTCGTTTCACACCGGGATGGGATTTGCCTGTCTTTGAACTGAATTGCGGAAAAGACCAAGCGGCCACTTCCGCGGTTGCCGGGATGGTAATCTGCGCGGATCGGCGGTGGCCAGAGACGATTCGGACGTTGCGTGTGAAGGGCGCAGAAATTCTGCTGATGCCGACTTATGGTATGTGGCATCTCGACAATGAGTGGTGGATGCGAACGCGAGCCTATGAGAACGAGATGTTTGTCTGTTTTACCCATCCGAATGTCGCGCTGATTACTAACCCCAAAGGGCAGGTTGAAGCGAAGCTGCAGTCAAACATTCCGAGCGTATTAATTCATGACCTCGATCTAGACGAATTGACGACCAATATGCTGAAAGATCGACGCCCAGAATTGTACCGGGCGCTGGGAGATACTACCATTCGGTTTGAATAACCGGCGAGGTGTGGTGTCAAAATGCGGACCTTCTTAGGTTAAGGAACCTATGACCAAATAGCGGTTGATTCGATTGTAACTCAGAACTCTGACCGATCGCTTCAATTGGATGAATACGATATACTACTGTTTGGAACACGGTGACACTTTCTAACACACCACAACGACTGTCAAGGAGTGACAAATGAAACCCCAATCCCATGCGATTTTTTCCGTTCTATTGTGCTTTGCCTTACTGACACTGGCCCAAACCGGTATCGCCGCTGAGAATAATTCTCTGCGTGACATCGCTGTCGCCAAACTGAAAAATGAAAGCGGTAATTCGGAGTTAGATCAATACTGCCAATCCATCCCCGACACGATCTTTACGCAACTGGCGGGCTCACAAAAACTCTCTCTCGTCGAACGTAACCGCCTGGAAGACGCGCTCAACGAAATGGGACTTGCGGAGATTGGTATCGCAGATCCAAAGGGTGCGGCGCAGGTCGGCAACGCGATCGGGGCGCGGCATATTTTTGTGGGCACACTCTTTAAGGAAGGGACCGAAATCGTCATCAACACACGTTTGATTGATGTCGAAAGCAGTCAAGTTATCGGTGGCTGGAGCGAACGAGCTACGCTGGGCAATCTCAATCAAGTTTCCACTAACATTGCTCAGCAGATCCTCGATCAACTCTTTCCGAGTTCGCCGTTCTCTGCTGCCCTGAAATCGACAGTGATTCCCGGCTGGGGACAGCTTTCCAACAATCGGGTGTCGGGTTATATTTTTCTGATCGGTGGACTGGCTTCCCTTGGCGGTCTAGTCGCCACACAGCTTTCACTCAACAGTGAAGAGGATAATCTCGATGAATTAAATATCCTCTCCCGAAGGGATCTGACTGTTACCGGCGAAGAGCGCCGGTCGCTCCAGAAAGCAGAGGATGACGTTGACGATAAACGCAACACGCGGAATATCGCAGCGATTGTGTTTGGCAGCGTGTGGGGACTGAACATTATCGACGCTTACATTGAGACCCACCTACTCGTAAAATCCCGCCAAAGCGCCGTCGGACGCACGATGACCTTCCATGCGATGCCCGATCTGCAGGGGCTCGTGGTGCAAGTTAGATTTTAGCGATTTGGCGTATGACGCCGCACACGAAATCCATTGGTAATTTCACCCCGGAAGTTCCTGCGTATCGCGTCATACCATTTCCAAACCGAAATGCTTCATGAGTTTGTCGGAGCGCACTGATGTATGTGCCCTCCCCGTCCACCTTGCCACAAATCAAATTTCCCCCTTCAAAAAAACAGATTATCCTCCTCAGCTTGATTGCGGTCATCCTGATTGTAGCGTCGATCATCTATTCTCTGACCTCGCTCTGGACACCTGAGCAGAGCCTGCTCACCTTGCTTCCCGATGCGCCGATCTGCTATGTAAGTGTCAAAGAACTCGGCGGGCTCATTCGGACGTTCCAACGCAGTGAATTTGGGGGACAGACCGCGCAGATGCCCATCCTGGAGGAGGTGCAGCGGGAACTCTGGTGGCGACAGATGGTTTATCAGAAGCGGTTGTGGGAATACGAAATGGGAGGAAAACTCGACCTCAAGAAGATCAAAGGCTATTTCGGTGAGGAAGCCATCTTGAGCGTTTATAAGCGTGGCGGCGAGATTTCATTTCTGCTGATTAGCGCCGTCGGGGCGAAAGAGAAATTGGAGATTGCGACGCTCACCGCAACAGCCCGCGTTAACCCGAACTATAAACGGCTGAAGGAAAATTACAGGGGGATGGACATCAACACTATCACCGGGTATCCGAAAGACTTCAGCTACGCCTTTATGGGGAAGATCGGCTTGTTGACGACGGATAAATCTCTGATTCGGGATACGATCGACATCCACGCGAAGCAGAAGCAGGGATTCACCAATCACCGGCGGATCGGCAACTTCCTGCGTGCGCAGTACAATAGGGATGGGAACACTCTCTATATAGATGCTCCCAGATTCGCGCAAGTCTTTCCGTTTGGTGAACCGCTCAAATCGCTTTCAGAGGGAATCAATACGTGGACATTCAGCAATCACTATGAGCGGGGTATTATCCACTCCCGACACCGGCTCTTGTGGAACGCCAATCGGCAATTTACGCAGGACAACCAGTCACCATCTCCGATGGATAAACACCTGCTTTCCATACTGCCGGCGGCGACCGCATTACTGAGTGTCAGCAGCAACGCAGCGCCCAAGGCAATGTGGGAACAAATGAACGCCAACCTGCCCCTGCAATATCCACAGGGTGAGGTTGACCTGTCGCGTCATCTCAAGCCTGGAATTGCGCTGGCGCTGCTCGCCCCCCCAACCGATACGCCCGTGCGAACGCCTTCGATCCTCCTCATCTGCCCAATCAGAGACCGCGCGGGTTTAGAAGCAGAACTGATCCAACTCCAACAGCAAAAAATCACGCTCAACGATACCCCTCTGGAATTCCTCGACCCACAAAATTATCAAGGCATCTCGTTTCAGCCTGTGCAACTCCGCCTCGGATTTCTGTTATCCCTTAAGGGGGGATATGCGCTCCTCGATGATTACTGGGTCATTGGTACGACGGTGTCGGCGCTGAAGTCAGCGATTGGCGCTTTTGCTCAGCGGGAAACCGCGTTGGCGGACACGGTGCTTCCCGCTCAACTCGAACGTCCAAGTGACCGGCATCTCCTGATTCAGCCGAACCTGTTTATTCCAGAGCTCAAACGGCTGATCCCAATCGCCGGCTTGATAGCATCAGCTTCCGGGGTGCAGATTGATCCCAAGTTGATAACACGCATAACGAATAATCTGTTCCCGTTAGAAGCGCTTGGCATGATCACCGCCGGGGTCAATTTCGATGGCGAATTTGTGGATGCGGAGATCCAGATTGTTCTGGAAGAGTAGGACGGTGTTTGGCAGCCTAAATCGGAAGATCAAACTTACGACGCATCGCCTCTACTTCAATGAGAATTGCTTGAACCTGTGCCGCTGTCGTGGCTCATCGCATAGCGTCTCCAGTGCCTTGAAAATCTCCTCATGTGTGAGCGCCTCCCACGGATCGATGGTGGCGTAGAGTGACGAGAAGAGCTCGATTGCAGCCGCAGAGTTGAACGCCGCTAGGATGCGCTGAATGCTGAGATGCAGCCATTCCTCTTTATCGTTGTAATCGTGTTCATCGTCAAACCGCACCGGCGGTTGGGAGCGAGGCACCCATCGTCCATCCTTCCGCTTGAACCGGGCAATCCCCCAGGGCTTGGGACGCTTTGCCTTCTGCTCACCCAGGAACTCAATCCGGTCATCCCACAGGATGTATTCGATATACTCCGACGGCAAACCGGAGTGGAATCGGAAGATCTCCGGGCTATCGTGGTCGTAGTGAATTCCTGCCTGAATCTCCCTTCGGTCCAACAGTAGCATCACGGTGGCGGAACCTGCACCGAATCGACTGCCGCGTCCCCGAGTATATCCATGCGCAATTCGAGGCTCGATCGTTGTCCAAAGCCCCCGCTTATGGAATAGCCCGAACTCGGCGATCTTCGCTGCCCGCTCGGACGACGTTCCGTGCCAGAGCACAAGTGCGCCTCCTGCCAGTTCGTCGTATCGCCCGCTGGGAGGACAACCGTGCATCGTTGCCCAGAGATTCAGATCCGCGGCGCCAGCGATTTGACGTCGCGCGGAGTAGGCATGCGCCGC
>JAPUIP010000449.1 GCA_027296925.1 Candidatus Poribacteria bacterium
CTTTGGCGGAGATTTGGCTCAAAAAGATCTTCGCCAGCGGAACTAACTCGCTGTTCGGGTATTTCGCGATTAACTCTTCAAACGCCTCTCGTGCCCCATCCCATTTCCCTTGTCGCTGATAGCACTGCCCGATCCAGTACAATGCCCCTTCAATGCTTTCCTGATCTGTGGCGACTTTGATGACTTCGCGGAATTCGTGGATAGCGTCGTCGTAGCGTTCCTGTCGGACAAATTCGCTCGCGGCTTGGAAGTGGGATTGCACTTGATCGATTGTAGAGGCGACTCCGACCTGTGCGCGAATCACTGAAAGTACAATCAGTGCGAGCGTGAGGATTTTGATGCGTTTCATGGTTTCAGTCTCCCTGCTACCCGGAATCATTCTTCCCTCTGCCAGATCCATTCAAATCCCGCGTCATTGACTGTTGTCAGTTGGGTTTGATCGGCGTTGAAGGTGTACTGCATGAGGCCTGAATCTTTGGTGAACATCAGACGAAAAGCCACCTTGAATTCTTTAATATCCCTGTTATCCTCAAGGGCTCCCGACCTTCTAATCTGCTCTTCAAAGTCATTATTACCCTCGATAACTTCAGGCAATTTATACTTCACGTTAATCAACCTTAAGTTCAAGCCATTTTCTGTTTGCGTATATCTTCCAGATGCAAATAGACCCAACGTAACCCCACTCACAGTCTTGGCGTTGCCCCTCTCGATAATCTCGGCATTTCCCTTTATGATAAGCTGAAAATCACCTGCAGGGAAGAATTGTAATTGCATTTGTTCAGTCAATTCAGGCGAGGTAAAACTTAGCCGATTGCCTCCTAGGGTCAGATTTTGCTCTTTTAACCACGCTTCCCACGTGAGATCTTGGGTCTCGATGAGGCGCTGTTCATATTCCTGTCGTAATTCCCTCTTTTGATCTTCAGAAAGCAGAACACTTCCACCTATGGGAATCCAGGTTCCAATGATTGGATCAGCCGGTTCCACAGATTGACGCGCCTGTTCGTCTTGTTTGACCGGTTGAGGGGCTTGTTCATCGCCGCATCCCCAGAAGCTGATCAGAAAAAGGATGCCAACGAGTCGCAGAAGTTTCGTCATAATATATGCCCTCCTTCGTGAAAACGATGTGTATGGTTGGGAATTGACAGCGTTTCATAGGAACATGACTTTACAACAGTCCGATTTCCTCACCTCTTACCTTTCCGACATCCTCGGTCTGATTGCGCAAACGCTCGACGACACCGACCAACCGTGGCATGCTCCCTTCACCAACGAGCGAGAACGCCACATCACCCGCAATCCACGAAAGTACAATCGTTTCCACTTTTCCTTCCTTTTGTCGGATGACGTGCTGCTGCAAGATTGCGTCGCCGAGGCGATGCCCTCTTGAAATGGGTTGTTCAAAGATCGAGAGGGTGTCGATGCCGTTCGTGTAGACCAGATGCAGTGCGTCTCTTCCATCGATTCGACGTATCCCATCCAGCAGATAGCCCGGATGGAGATACGGCGGCGCAATTACGGTGAACGGCATTTCGCGCTCCGCTTCTGCAAGGGTGATAGGAAGGTCTATCAGTTGTTCAGAAAGCTCCGAGAGATCCACTTCCGCATCGCCCCACCCGTTGTTCATGAGCATACCTTCTTGAAGCGTCGAACCCCGAAGAATCTGGTATGCGATCAGATGTTCAAGGCTGATTCGCGGAAGCCCTGATTTCAGCGATGTCAGTGTGAGCGTCCCCCTTTGCGCGATCTGGTGCTTTGACGCATATTGCTGGATCTGACTGGCAGCGGTATGCCACCCCCACCAGAGATTAAACGTCCCCAAGCCAATACCGATGAACAGCAATGCTGCGACGAACGCTCCTGTTTTCCAGATCCAAGTCGTCTCCAGCCACCGCTGAATAAGAGAGGGCTGTAAACGCCTTTGCAACCGATCATACATCACCATTGTCGGTTCGATTGCCCCCCACGTCTTCAGCAATTCCGGCAAGCGTTCAAGTTGATCTCGCGTCTGACGGCATCTCACACAGTGCTCCAGGTGTTCGCCCAAAGCGGCTTCAAGCGCCGGATCTAGCGTTCCCTCAAGCATCTGACTCAACTCCTTTTCCACCTGATCGCACTGCACGGTTATGCCTCCTTCCCTAAATATTCCGCCAATAACTTCCGCAATTTCTGGTTCGCGCGATATTCGTGAGATTTCACCGTTCCCACGGGACAGTCCATAATCGCCGCAATCTCCCGCAGCTTAAGTCCTTCGTAGTTCTTCAGGACAATCACGATGCGCTGATCTTCCGTCAATGCCCCAATCGCCCGCTCCACATAGCGAGATATCTCTTGTGCTTCAACCGCCTCCGCAGGATTTGGATCCGGATGCGCCAAAATCTCTTGTAGTTCTAACGTCTGGCCAGCATGTTCTCTTTCAATGGGAGCGCTGAGAGAGCTGTGCGTTCGGTGCTTTTGACGGCGCAGGTGATCATAGCACAGATTCGCGGCAATCCGGTACAGCCAAGATCCAAACCCCGCTCTCGGTTGGTACCTCGCTCGGGATTTTGCCATGCGATAAAATGTCTCTTGGCACAGATCCTCCGCCTCGTCCCGATCCATGACGACCCGATGGATGAAATTGAGGATGGACTTCACATGTCGTTGGTAGAGCATACCAAATGCGGCTTCGTCGCCATCCCGATAGCGGAGCATCAATTCTTGATCTGATGGGTGCATCTCTCATCCTCGACGGCTGGATTAGGACTAAAAACGCATGAGTCGTCAAAAGGTTGCACGTTCCTATAAATTAATCCAGAAAAGAAAGTTGAAGCAAAATTGTCCGCACGTGGCTTGACCGAAATGGTGGGCAATGCTATAATCCCTCCAAAGATGATAGATCCTCACGATTAAGGAGAAAAAGTCATGGGAACACTACGCGGCGTTATTCGAGACAGCGTTTCCGGCGAACCCGTCGAAGCAAAGGTGCATGTACTCACAAGCAGCGGCAATTTTGTCCATCCGGGCGACAGCATTTTGAAGGTTGGTCCGGGTGACCCGTTTTTCTATAGCTCCGGCGAGTTTACCGTCAATGTTCCGCGGGGTTCGACAGATATTATCGTTGAGCGGGGGACCGAGTACGAACCACTACGGAAAGTTATCTCAATGCCGCAAAAGGGCGCTGTGGAGGTCGAGTTACATCTCAAGCGGTGGATCGATCTCCCCGCCCAACACTGGTATCCCGGCAATACCCACTTGCACTACAGTGAGCAGGAAGCGCGTCCGGACGATCGGTTACATCTGGATCCAAAAGTCCACGACCTCAGCGTAACAGTGGTTAGCATACTGCAGCGTCACGAAATCCCTTATGCCAGCAACAAGTACCCAATCGGGTTTATGACGGACTATTCCACCGCGCACCATCTTGTCGATTGTGGTGAGGAAAATCGTCATAATTACCGACGGGGCGGCATGGCTTATGGGCACATCATGCTCCTGCGGATCAGAAATCTGGTTGAACCCGTCAGCCGTGGCGATCTCGTCAGCGATTTCGATCCCGACTATCCACCGCTCTGTTATGCCTGTGATGACGCAAAACGGCAAGGCGGAATTGTGCTGTGGTGCCACAACGGCATAGGGATGGAGGCGCCGGTAGCCGCGGCATTGGGCAAGCTAGATGCCTTTAATCTGTTTGATCCGTACTGGATGGATCCAGAGTATGATGTCTGGTATCACCTGCTCAACTGCGGTATTCCCCTCCCAGCCTCAACCGGCACGGATTGGTTCATCTGCTCGAACAATCGTGTCTATGTCCAGACGGATAGCGCGTTCACTTATGAAAACTGGTTACGTGGATTGCAGGCGGGAAATACGTTCATCACGAATGGTCCGGCGCTCTTTCTCAATGTTGATGGACAGCCGCCCGGAGGCCGAATCCGTTCGCCGAACGGCGCTCCTCGCAAAATATCCGGGGAAATCGCGTGGCAGTCGAACTATCCAATTAATCGCGTGGAGTTAATCCACAACGGCAGGGCCGTGCAACGCCATGAGATTGACGAAGCGTCCACGAGACGGAATGGGAAGTGGGGTTTTGATGTCGAAATCAAAATGGACGGTTGGATTGCTGCACGCACTTTTGGAGATGCACGGGATAGCTTTGCACAGGCGATTTATGCGCACACCAGCCCCGTTTACATCGGCACAGGACGTCCTGACGGCATCGCGCAGGAGTCGGCGGCGCTTTTTGTCCGCTCGATTGATGATTCAATTGATTGGGTAAGTCGGATCGGCAAATTCACGAAAGATGCACATCGGGAGGAAGTTTTGCACCTGTTTCGCGAGGGACGGAAGGTTTATGCGGGTTTAGCGCAGTAGTGTCCGGTATCATTTTTGCTAAGGCAAAAATCGGGCACTTCGCGGGTTTTCGTTCTGATCGAGAATTTCATCGACATTTGCTTCGAGCCCGTCGAGAAACGCCTTGTCGAGTCCGTGAATCTTGGGCCCGGGTGGTGCTTCCTTGACAATGGCTCTCAACTGGTTGTCTAGTCGCTTAACGGCTTTCGCGTCCCGGAGTGTTGCTCTCGCCATTTTCACAACCAAATCGACCGGAAGTTTTACCAGTCCTGCCCATGACCTCTCTCTCTGCTTGCCGTCTATCAATTGTCGTCTCTTGAACGAGTAGATCATGTGTACCATGTCGTCCACGACCTCCCTTTTTCCGTTTTCGCCTGTTATCAACCCGTCGTAGGGAAGTTGAAAGACTCGTCCAGTACGCGGATGTTTCCTACCCAGATTCGGATGTTTCTTCAGAAACATGAACACTTTCTCACCTTTCTTAAATTCGGGCGTACCACTCACTATTAACCAATGGTGCTAGTTTGAAATAGGGTCATGAGGCTAAAATCAGAGCTCCGTTTG
>JAPUIP010000045.1 GCA_027296925.1 Candidatus Poribacteria bacterium
AGGCGCCATTATAACACTTCATGACACCCAATTCAAGAGAAGGTTGACGCCATCTGCCGCTTTATTCGGTTGAGCTGGAGCACGTATCGAACTTCGGTGAAACATCGAGGACCTCAAAAAATAAAAAAGGCGTCTGGGAAATATATCCCAAACGCCTCTGTTGAAAAAAGTTGATGAATCACAGTTGCGGGTGGCGAACTATTCACCGCCCCCACCACCGGCGCGACGTTCGATGCCCTGTGATTTCATATATTCTGTGATGTCACTAATCTGCTTTTGCGCGTACGACAACGCTCGGTTGACCTGAGTGTCGCTCGGTGGGACCGTCCCGTATTTACCCCACAGTGCGTCGAAGGAATCCAGCGCGTCATTGAAATATTTATCATCTATACCTGCCAATGCCATATACGCTTCACCAATTTGCACATAAGCAAGGTCGCCGTATTTGCTATTGGGGTAAATTTTGATGATCTCCCGGAACTCAGCAATTGTCTGCTGAAGCGCCGGCGTCATTTCATCCCCACGTTTCAATTTCGCCTCATCCAAATGGGAAGTTGCCTGGATATACACATCTGCCGAGAGGGCTTTTTCTGTATCACGCAGGTAAAGTTCAGCGGTTTCCTTGGATTCTGGCACGATACCGGGAATACTGATCGCTCTATTATACTGCTTGACGGCCAATTGGTAGAGGCGAATACGCTCATCCTTTTCAATATCCGTGTCAGAGCCCTGGTTATAGTAAGTGTTACCCAGGTTGATAAACGCTTCGGCAGCATAGGGACTGCTTGGATATTCTCGCGCAAGCACCTCATTGGTTTGGAAAACCTTCTCCATCCATTTCGCCTCGACGTCGGGGTCATCTTTCGAGTCTTCCGCCAAGAACGAATAGCAGGTGGAAATTGCGGCGAGGGATTCAGCGGCAGTCGTATGCTGCGGATTCAATTGACGCACCTTTTCATACTCGTCAATCCCTTTCGGATACATCTGAGCCGCGTAGTATGACTCGCCGGCCTGATACTGCCAGAGCGGTGCATCCTTTGCCTTGGGGAAGCGTCGAGCCATATCTTTGAATGTCTCCGCCGCTTTTTCAAACAAGCCAGTCGCCTTCTCAGACAGTCCTTCATCAAAACCGAGTTGCATCCGCCCGTGTTCAAAGTGGGTGGTCGCAAGGTAAAGCAACATCATTTGAAGGTTCGTTGAAAGCGCATCGGAAGCAGGAAAAATCCCTTTATCCGTATACTCCACAAACTGCTGCAGTGGGGGAGTCGCATTCTCCAGATCTTCGAGGAGTTTAATCCCTGTACCGAGGGAATAGTAAATCTGCCCGGCCTGGAAGAGCGCGTTCTGGACAAACGGGATCACGGCTTTATCGGCCTTTTCAATCGGTTGTGCGATGTTGGCCACTTCCTGATAGGCCTTCGCGGATTGCCGGCCTGCATCGATATACGGTTGTAGATCGGTGCCGGGCTTATCTGAGAAGAGAGAGCGTGCCTGATCGAAATATAGGAAGCCCAGGTTATACTGCGCGGAAACTTTCTGTGGAACTGTTTGCGCCACCTTGAGTGCTGCCGTGGCTTGGACAATGGCGTCATCCCGCCGACCCAATTCCACGTAGAGATCCGATTTGCGAATCCCCGCATCAGCGACCATTGACTGAACGTTCCCGTCTGATTCCGCACCAAACTGAGAGGTCAGGGTTTCGTACATCTTTAAGGCGTTTTCACGGTCATTGAGCTTCGTTTGATAGATCAGCCCCATGCGATAATGGGCCTGCGCTTTAATAAGGCTAGACTCAGCAAGCTGAATCGCGTTCTGGTAGTTAAGCAGCGCATCGTCATACTGTTTGAGGTGCTCATCTTGGGCATACGCCATAGCGAAGTGAGAACGCCCTTTCAGATCGGCCTCTTCCGTATGTTGGATGACATACTGATATTCCTGCACGGCAGACGCATGAGCCCCGACCGCCGTATCCAGTTCCGCGAGCCGAGAGTGGGCTTGATAAATCAGGTCCTGACGGGCTTCATCTTCCGTTTGCCCCTCATAGCCGGTGGCCTTGCGGAAAGCCTCAATGGCTCCTGTTTTATCATCCAGGCCAGACTTTGCAATCCCCAGTGTATAATAGGCGCTGATTGCCGTGTCTACATCGGGGTTTCTTTCGACAACCTGAGTCGCCGCATTCGCAGAATTTTGGAATGCAAGCTGTTTCGCTTGCGCGTCCTCGCTGCTTTGACCAATCTGATAGTAGGAAACGGATGTCTGATATAATGCATTCGTCACGAGCTCACTATTGGGGAACATCTGGACGAATGCCTGGTACTCGGCAATCGCCTTTTCATGCTCACCGGCGCCATAATACACGTGCCCGATTTTTAGCTGTGCCCGCGAGCGAGAATCTTCCGGCGCACCGGTATTCTCGGCAATACGCCGCAAACTGGCAACGAGCTCAGCCATCTGTTCTGGGGATTCGAGCCCCTGCTTTTCGATTGCGGTGGCTTTAACCAAATCGATATGCCCCAATGTCTTTTTGATTTTTTCGTCATCGGTGCTACTGTGCTTTTCGTAAGCAAGGTCTGCGGTTTCCAGTATCTTTGGCCACATCTCTTGGGCCCCGCCCTGCGCCAAATCGCGATAGGCAAGGGTAAGTCCGTAGTACGATTCGACGGCATTCGGGCTATCCGGGTAGTCGTCAATCGCTTTTTGGAATGCGGCAACGGACCTCTCCAGTAAGGCCGGATCATCGGAAGCCGCTTTGTAGTAGCAAAGTCCAACGAGATATTGTGCGTCGTCAGCGTACTCACCTGTTGGGTTTCCTAAGACAACGTTTTCATATTCTGTCGCCGCTTCAGCAAACCGTCCCTCGCTACGCAGCAGGTCAGCCAGCTTAATCTCTGCGAGTGAACGGTTATCCCGGCTCAATGAGCCCATAATCGATTGGTAGTGTGTCACCGCCGCAGCGGGATTTCCTTCCTTAACATGACTTTGCGCAATCAGCAGCTGTGCACGCTCATAATTCTCGCTCGTGTCGGGAATCGCTGCGTAGAGTTGACGCGCTTCTCCCCACCCATTGAGCTTTTCATGAGCTAAGGCTTCATTCATCCGACAAGCTTCGACCTGCATGGGACGCTGAGGAAAATCATCGTAACGTCCATCCTCGACGCCGCCGAGGAACGCTTCAGCTTTGAACATCTCAATCGCTTGTCGATAAGCGTTGATGGACTTCTGAAGCAGCGCTTCGTTAAAGACAGCCTCCGGATCGCCTTCACGGTAATCCGCCGGTTTAGCAACTTCAAAGTAGGACCGCGCTTCCTGAAATTTCCCGATCAATTTAATCAAGTGAAATTTCGGCAGGGGGGTATAATCCCACAGTTTGGCGTATTCCACGGCGGCTGCATCATACTGCTTAAAGTCGCTAAACTTCATATCCGCAAACTTTAGCTGAACCTCAGCCGAGAGGATGTCAAATTCCGGGTCGTCACGGTTTTTATCGATAAATCCCCGGGCGACTTTTTCAAGCTCATCCTTCCGATCGAGATCGTTCAACGCCCAAATCGCACCGTAAAGTGCATGCGGTGCAACCGGATCTGTGGGGAACTCATCGTAAGCTTTCTGATACCATGTGAGAGCGATTTCAAAGTTCGGGTTCGCCTGATCGATCTGGCCACTCTCTTTTTGGGTTGAAGCTAACTTATAGTATGATTCCCCCATCTGGTACGTGACATAAGGGATAAAATCGGTCTCATCTGGGTGTTCGTCCAAAACCCGCTGATACGCGGCTGACGCTTCACTCCAACTCTCCATCTTGAAGTAGCTATCCGCGATACCAAGCTTGGCTTCAGAGATAAAGTCGCTTTCTGGATACTCTTCAAGCAGCAAGTTGTATGATGGAACCGCGTTGGAGTAGTCCTCTTGGTCGTAGTAAGTCCGACCAATCGTTACCTGAATTTCCGCCTGCAGCTCGCGATCATTGGTATTTTGCAACGCCAGTTCATAGTTTACCCGCGCATTGTCGTAGTCTCGCTGTTTGGAATAAATTGCGCCCGTGTCAAAATAGGCTGCGGTGACATAGCCACTATCTGGGAATTGCGTGATAAAGATGGTATACCGACCAATTGCCTCTTCATCGCGAGCGAGCTGATTCAAGCAGAAAGAGGCTTTGTACATCGCTTCCGCCTGTAACTCAGGAAAGATCTTAAACTCTTCTGTAGCGAGTTTGTCGAACTCTTGGTAGGCTTGCTCGTAATTCTTTTCATTGAGGAAGGATTGCGCAATCAAGTGCTGCGCATCATCTTTAAATTCCGAGTTCGGAAATCCGTCAAGCACTTTCTTGTATGCCTGACGCGATTTGTCATACCTTTGCAGCTTGTAATTGAGCTGCCCAATAGCGTACCAAGCGTTTTCGACAAACAGACTGTTGGGGAAGTTCTCAATCAGGGTTTGGAATTTCGGTTCAGCGAACTCATACTGTTCCTGCTTGTAAAGCACGTGTCCCCACAGGTAAGTTAAACCCTCCTGATGTTTTGGTACGACTGCATTAGGCGCAGCCATTTCAATCTTTCCAACGGCTTCGTCATAGTAACTAATATCACCGCTCTGTTCCGCCCATTTTGAATAACTGACGGCGATCTTGTAATCCGCGAGTGTCTGGAAGTCCTTATCAATGACTTCGGTTTTGACACCCCATTTGGTGGATTCCTCAAGGGCTTCACCATATTTCTTTATTGCGCCCTCGTAGTCGTTTTGACTATACAACTGCTCGGCTTCGGTGTAGAGCCGTTCAACCTTTTTGGAACTGCCCGCCGGCCAAAATAGAACCGCTACCAAGGCCAGTCCACTAAGGACACCTAAAATTTTAGGATTCACACGAATCTCCTTTCGAGTTTTGGGATAGCGCTCAAGTATTCACTGCGCCCCAAGGTTTAAACCGAACTAAAGTTTAACAGAATCATAAACTTCCGTAATCGATAAATTAGGTAACGGTACATTCATCAGCATGTCCACAAAGCCATTCAGTGAACGATTGCCTCCCCAACCAATCTTCGCTGGCAAAGGGGAAATCACAGTGCTTAAGGGCTGAAAAAAATCCTCGCTGGCGGCAATGGGCCCAGGGCTTGATAGTTGTGCAACTGTCATCAAATCGGGGGAACCGTCACGGACGACCGGCGCTTTGAACGGATCATTATGACTAACAAAGCGAGAGAGATTCGCCTCCGTCGCTAAAGAATCCGCTGCCGATTCAGCGGCATCAATCCGTCTGCTTGGCCGGCGGTTTCTGAACACCTCAGGGAAAAACCGTGAGATGCCGGCGAGCCGGTCACGGTTGCTAATCAATTCTCGATTTCCTCCCTCGCTCATGAGATCGGCGGGGTAGACCCTCAAGTCAAGATGGTTCTGATCTTGGGGTTGTAAGAATTGATAGGCAAACAGACTGGCGAGGACAACGCAGAGCATCCACACATAAACCGGAGCCAATTTGACCCGACCGAAGAGCAAGCTAACAAGCCCACCGAAAAAGCAGATAGGCCAGTTAAGGAACTCCTGAAATCTCCAGGCGAACGAGTCCGAAAGCACAGCCGTTCGCCACCACACTGTGCGCGGATGCGTTTCGATTGTATGCTGTAATTGTCCCCAAAATTGATCGTGATATCCTTCTGGGGGAGACGGATAGACATACAAATGCAGCAATGTCTTTGCACGCCTCAAAGATTCCAATTCGCGCTGGCAAGCCTTGCAAGATCGCAGGTGTTGCGCGACGATGACGGTTTGCCGACCCGACAGCGTACAGTCGATATAATCAGACAGATAACGTTGCGCTGAACGACACCGAGGTTTCATGCTTCCCTCATCTATTTCTACCATTACCCGGTCAATAATGTGACATCTTCAGAGAGAATTCAGCCGAATCCACATAGGGTTTCAACAGATCCCTCAGTTTTTTTCTAGCGTAATGCAGTCGGGAACGGACGGTTCCTTCCGAACAGTTAAGGATCGAAGCGATTTCTGAGTGCGTTAAGCCCTCAAATTCATGCAAGATGACGACGGTTCGATGCTTAACGGGCAAGCTATCGACCGCTTGAGTGACCCACTTTTGGAGTTCTTTTTTTTCAACTTCCAGGTGTGGGTTGTTTACCAAGTCCGCGTCTCGTCTGAGATCCGAGCGAATCTCCGTGTCGCTTGTCGCGGACAACGGGGATTCACGCCGACGCTTCCGCCGCTTGACGAGGTTCATCGCATGATTGACAACGATGCGATAAAGCCACGTCTCAAAGGTCGCCTCCTTCCGAAAGCTATGAATGGATTCATAAACCTTCAAAAAGGCATCTTGCATGACATCATTAGCGTCTTCGTGGTTTCTCGTAATCTGAATCGCAATGCGATAAACGAGCCGTTTGTACTTCTCAACCAGGATCGCTAATGCAGTCATATCCCCTTCACGGAGATCTTCGATAAGCAATGCTTCGGTGCGTTCCACGGAACTTGACTCCCTGATCTGCTGCTTTCAATCACGTTAGACAACGGTCGCTTCAAAACCGTTCAAAATTTCCTCAGATTTTTTACGGGACCACGTCATTTTACAGAACCATCATGATGGCGATTTGGTTACCACTCCTGAAACGGGGCTATAGTCTACCAAACTTTATAATTTTTGTCAAAGACATTAGTGACTGATTTTGCCTATCGTGTCATTCATAAGCAATATTTTCTTGAATGGCTGCCTGATGTAAATCCTCATCCAGTGTAGCTAAAGGCAACCCACTTCGCTTCGCCAGTTCTAGATATGCGGCGTCATAGCTTGTCAACTTATACTTCTCTGCCAGCTCAGAAAGTGCATCCATAGCATGCGCCTGAGTTGCGGTCGCATCAACTTCCATCGGAAGGGCTGCTATAACATCAAGGTACTGTTTCCATATTTTCTTGCTGACGCGTTTTCTTCGATATGCCATCAACAAGACATTGCTGACTTCCAAATAGAACAGTGAAGGAACAACGGCTTGGAGTGTATCATTCTGGAGTTTTTGTAAGATGCTTTTGGCACGCGCATCAAGCTCGTCAGGTAATATACCAGCGATCAAGATGGAACAATCTATAACGATCATTTTCGACCTTCGTTTTTCCAGGCTATAACTTCCTCGACCGTAGCGATTGGGTACGTTTCGATTAACGCCAGTAATTTGCCGAAGGTCTTTTCGGCTTTTGCTTTACGTTCGGCCTTAGGAGAAGTCACAATCGCTACGACTTTTCCTCTGTTGGTAATAGAAAATTCCTCACCATTTTCTACTCGCTTGAGAAGTTTCGATAAGTGGGTTTTGGCTTCATGGACGCCAATTTCAATCATGACAATCTCCTTCTAACCAGATTACCTGGCTAGTATTAGACAAGCTCAAGCAATTTTACGAAGTCTCGTTGTAGTATTAACATGACAAAGAGAAATAAAAAAGGGCAACATGTCTACGACACGTTGCCCTCTTTCGAAAATTGGAGCGTTGAGATGGTTCCGCTTACTCTTTCGGCTTGGTAGTAAACGTAATCGTCTCGGAAAACGCATTATTAGAACCATCTGTGACGCTGATGACGATTTTATACTCTGTTTCGTTGGCGAGTTCCTGACCTGCAACAACCGTCAGGGTCGCGGTCGTACCACCGACGTTCGCCGTCCAGTTGAGATTCGCCCCAGCGGCATCTTGAAGCTCAATCGTACCAGTGACCTGTTCATCGAAATCAAACCTAAAGCCACCCGCATTGATTGGTGCCGGATCGACATTTTGGGCGGCATTCGCCAGGGTGCCAGTCACTATTACTGGCGCCATGACATCCGCCTCTGCCGCAACGCTAAAAGGACCGATGTTTCCATTACCGGAGCTACCGTCTTTGTTGGTCCACGTAACAACCAGGGTTACGTTTTGTGCCCCTGGCGTCAAACCGGTTGTTCCTGACCAATTCTTGCCGCCTCCTGTGGCGGGTGTTCCACCAATAGAGGCCGCGTCAACGGCTTCGTCAAATGTCAGGTTGAAGGACTGGTTCGGCGGAACCTCCGTACCTGCCGCTACATCGGCCTGAACAGATGTCGCCGATGGCGGCTGCGGCTCGCCGGGTTCTCCGCCGGAGGGTTCTCCGGGTTCGCCGGAGGGTTCGCTATCATCATCATCATCGTCGCCGCATGCAACCATGAAGACGACAAGCATAACGGATATCGCTAAAGCGAAAGCTCTCCAAAATTCATGTGTTTC
>JAPUIP010000450.1 GCA_027296925.1 Candidatus Poribacteria bacterium
TCGGAATAAACACGCGCGATTGCCAATCGAAGGGATAGCCCCAACAAAAACCTGCATAACCTTGACTTGGAGTTTTAAGGAGCCAATTTATACACTGTCTGGCTTGTTTCAGGTAACATTCTTGTTTTTCGGCGTGATATAAATTGATATAAGCACTTGCGAACAATCCCATTGCCTTGGCGTTGACTTGCTTTTTTATTCTAAGGACCTTTCTGCAAACCATTGGAAATCTTGGCTCTAAAGAGAACAGAAGGCGCCTTTGAACTTTTTGGATTGGGCTCGCCTCACGACCAAGTTGTGATAGTTTGAACCAAACCGGATGCCCCTTTATATCGTAAGGATCATATCCAGCCCAGCCATTGGTATTGAGCCAGGCATCAAGTTTCTGTATAGCTGAAGATAAGATTTCATCCATTGGCAAATCGTTCATAAACGCCTACGAGATCCACACCCGTCTTTGCCCAGTTATATTTTTCTAATATTGCCTTTCTGCCACTTGCGCCCAACAGTTGTCTCTTATCGCGATCTATCAATTCTAGGCAACGTCTCGCAAAATCGTCGCAGTTTCCAGATTCAAAGACCAACCCGGCTTTCGTTTCCCTCACAATTCGTGCAAGGGGTCTGCAACTACTAACGACCACAGGCTTCTCAAGGAGCATATATTGGAATAACTTATGCGGAACGGTTGCATCGGTGTGGGGATTGGCGTGATGTGGCACAAGACAGATGTCACTCAAAGCGATGTACGTAGGCATCAGCTCAAACGGCTGCCAACCGGTGAATTCAACATAATCGCTGACATTATGTGTGCGAACCAGTTCCTCCAGATCTGAACGGATGTTTCCATCGCCAACCAACAGGAGTTTGACATTTGGGATTTTCTCAATCAGTTGAGGCAGCGCTCGAATTGGGACATCGATTCCTCTGTGCGAACCGAACCCACCAACGTAAGTGAGGACAAATTGCCCCTGATAACTATTGATGATCTCTGAATTGAGTGCCAGACCGGCGAAGTAATCAACATCCTCTGTGTTGGAAATTACAGTGATTTGTTCAGGGGGGAGATTGCAATCGTCAACCAACCGTGCCTTTGCTTCATCGACAACGACAATGACATGATCGACGCGCCGAACCGCTTGCGATTCATATTTTTTCCACCGATTCGTATTATAGGCAAATCGCCCCTTCAAGGTCTGCGGCGGATTATAAAATTGAATCGCAGCGGGATAGTTTTCATGGAGATCGGCGATGACTTGTATTTTCGATTCGCGAACGGCGTCCAGAGCGGATCGAAGCGGCGGCAGATCATGGACGTGCAGAATGTCAATCCCGTACGCTTGAATGAATGCTTTGATTTCCCGTATAAGCTTGGGATTTCGGAAGGCGAACAGATCGTTAAGATTGTTCCACTTCTGTGCGAGAAAGTTGTCGGGGTACAAGAAGACTCGCCGATGGACGTGTATACCATGAACAGCTTGATCGCGCATTTCATCTGTGTCCAACCGACAGAGTAAATGCACCGTATGTCCCGCACGGATCAGGGTTCGTGCTTCCTTCTCAACTCGGATATCCGGCGGAAAACGCTGATCGAGAATCATTCCGATATTCATTGCACGATCGAGCTTTACCAGGACGTGTTGACGAATCTGATCGTCCATCCACGAGAATTGAAGATGCCATCAATCTGTCTCATATAAGATCAGCGAAGGATCGTTCCACCTTCTTGAAGTAAAGCAACCCCACCACAAAAATGACAATGACCATAACTGTTGAGATTCCCAACGTCTGCCAATCTATTTCCTTCGTGGGAAACAGACTGGCACGACAGGCCTCGATAATACCGACCAAAGGGTTGAAGGCTGTCAACGGCCGAAAACGCTCAGGAATGAGGCTCGTAGGATAAATCACCGGTGTCAAAAAAAGCCACAACTGAATCCCAAAGGGAATTGCATAGCGGAGGTCCCGGTAGCTCACATTGAGAGCGGCTAAGACCATACCAACGCCGAGTGCAAGCAAGACTAAAGGGATAACCAGCACCGGCCAGAGCAGGAATCCCAGGCTGAATTGCACCTGGTAATACACGATCATCGCAAACAGGATGATCGTCGCAATACCAAAGTCAACGAGGCCGCTTAACACAGATGCTGATGGGACAATAACCCGCGGAAAGTAAACTTTGGTAATGAGATCTGCATTGGTGACAAGACTATTCCCGGAGTTTGTCAAAGCCCCAGAAAAATAGGTCCAGGGGAGCAAAGCGCAATAGGAGAAGATTGGATAAGGCATCCCGTCACTGGGTATCTTCGCTAACTTTCCGAAAAAGATCGTAAACACAACCATTGTAAAAAAGGGTTGGATCACCGCCCACGCCACCCCTAATACGGTCTGCTTATAACGAACCTTCACGTCTCGCCAGGCAAGAAAGTAGAACAGTTCTCGATAGCGCCAAAACTCTTTGAGCCACTCACTTTTCATAGCCTTGAATCTACAATTTCGCCAACGTCTCCGCAATCCGCTCCGCAGCGTGTCCGTCCCACAGTTCCGGAGGATGCCCCTGTTTGGCGTTGCCTGAAAGGATCTTCGCGGTTTCACGGAGAATGAGATCCGAATCGCTGCCGACCAGCGTGTTTGTGCCGTGTTCTACGGTTTCAGGGCGTTCCGTATTTTCGCGTAGCGTCAGACACGGCACGCCGAGCACTGTCGTTTCCTCCTGCATCCCCCCGGAATCCGTCAACACAAACTTGGCTTGCATCATTAGATTCAAGAATTGCAGGTATCCAATGGGCTCGATCACGCGGAGATTGGTCATCGCATCCACCTGGCCCGTTAACCCAAACGCTTCGATCCGGCTGCGAGTCCGCGGGTGAATTGGGAAAAGGATCTGGATCTGCGCTTGAATGCGCTGCAAAGCTCCCAGGATGCTTTTCAGCGTATCAGGATTATCTACGTTATGCGGCCGGTGCATCGTCATCAGGACGTAATCTCGCGGCTGCAGGTCGAGCTCTGCGAGGATCTGTGTTTCTGCTGCGGCATCTTTTTGTAACATCAGGGTATCGATCATCACGTCCCCAACGAGGAAAATCTTCTCGTCCGGTATCCCTTCATGGCGGAGGTTTTTCACGCCAAATTCACTTGGCGGAAACAGGTAATCCGCGACTGTATCGGTGACAATGCGGTTAATCTCCTCCGGCATTGTCCGGTCAAAGCTGCGGATGCCCGCTTCTACATGCGCAACCGGGATCTGAAGCTTTGCCGATACAAGCGTACAAGCCATCGTTGATGTCACGTCCCCCACGACAAGCACCAGATCAAATTGCTGCTGTGTCACCACTTCTTCAAAGGCGATCATGATTTTTGCGGTTTGAACCGACTGGCTTGCTGATCCAACCTCCAGGTTGACATCCGGTTCAGGGATGCCAAGTTCTTTGAAAAAAATCTCCGACATGGCGTAATCGTAGTGTTGGCCGGTGTGAACGAGGTAAGGTTCCAGTTTGGGGAACGCTCTCATCGCTCGAAGGATTGGAGCAATCTTCATAAAATTCGGACGTGCGCCGGCGATCAAGGCAATTTTCATGGTCATCAGACTCCATTATCAATGAAGGAGTCGCTATCACATAATTTGGGCATTTTGTCACTCTGAGCGCAACGAACGGTCTTCCGAACTGAAATTCTTCGGCTTGTCCACCCGCGGGTCGGGGAGCCGAGTGACCTGCATCAGAACGACATGGAGGTTATTAAATCGGTGGTTTCGGAAGACGACTCAGGAAGTCAACGATCAAGTAAGCTTCATGTTGATTGGCATGAAGCTCTCGGTCAATATAAGTGTAGCCGATTCGCATCATGTTGTAATGAATCCCGATGCCGAGGGAAAGATCGCTGCCGGCGTCGCTTTCAGACGTATATCCTGCTCGTACAGTTAAGACACCCGGCAAGCGAATTTCCGTTCCTAAACTGATTCGTGCAAAATCATCAATGAAGGACTTATCAACTTGCCCTGTGATCTGGAAAGGCAGGGCATGGAGTTGGGAGCGATAAGCGGCTCCAAATTTGAGATTAAAGGGAATTTCGTGTTCATCCGGTGCCGATGAAAGCACAGACGCAAAAGATTTATCGAATCGCCGGGGATCGTAGCGAATCTTAACGTCCGGTCCAAAGTTTTGTCCGGCAAGCCCCAAAATCAGATTTCGACCGATCGGCTGCGCTAAAATCCCAAAATCGACAGCAATTCCGTCAAATGAGATCGGGCCATCTTTACTGAAAACTTTTCCGCCCATACCGATATAAATTCTGCTATCCGTTTGAAGTTGCCAGGCGTAAGCCACATTAAGGATCTGTTCCGCATCGTCCGAATCCGAAAAATGCGTCGAGTGGATGCCGCCGCCGACCGATCGACGGGTGCTCATCGGTTGTACGAATGCCAAAAACCCCTCCCGGGCCGTTTCGAGCTCGTCTACCGGCCGAGCGAAACTGAGCTGTGATACGCGAATCTGTGCAATGCCTGCCGGATTGTTTGCAATTGCGCTGCCATCGTCAGCAACGGCGACGAAGGCAGTGCCCATCCCTCTCGCTCTTGCGCCAAAGGTATCCACAACAAAAGCAAAGCTCTCATCGACCTGATCGGCTAAGTCCTCAAGTCGTTGAAGGTTTTCAGATTCATCGATTGTCTGCGTGAAGGCAGCGGATGTACCGCTGACGATCAGCCAGAACAGCACGCAGAATCGAATCGAGGCAAAAGCCAATCGATCTATCGAGATCATAGTCAGAATTATACGCCTCCGGATGTCGCATCGGCTTGCGTTACAGTGTCGCCAAATGGCGTGGATTGCGGAGAAGCCATCTCCTCAGCTACTGCTTCGTCGGGTAAGTGCATCGTCTCGTACATCATTGCTACAATTCCAGCAAGAAACCAGAATGGTTCCATAATGCGCACAATGATAAATGTATTGGCGGTCAATGCGTGAAAAAGCAGTCCAATGTATCCGGCGACGAAGCCGAGACTAACAATCTGATCTAGACGATGTGGACTTTCATGATACGTGCGTATCGCCATTCGATAGATGCGAAGAAGCAACCATAAAAAGCAGAATAAGCCGAGTATTCCTGTTTCAGCAAGCGCGCGAAAAAACTGCCCATCGATGAATCCACGGCCGGTGACCCCATAACCGAATACCGGTCGTTGGGGCCAATCACTGGTGAGGATGCGCTTGTAGCTTTCAACCCGTTCAGCCGAAGAGGGATCGAGCTCGCCCGAGCTATAAGTGTAGGCGATCCGATCAAAGACATCGCCCAGATACGGCACGAAAAAAGGGGAAATGACAACGATCATCGCCAGGAGAAAAGCGAGGAACCGCCGACGTCTGCTGAACATAAAAAAGACAGCAAACATTGGAACAAACGCCAGGAAAGATGCTCGAGACAGCGTATACAGTAGCGGTACTGTAATGAGTCCTGCCAACCCACCGAAAAGCACCTTATACTTCAGCGTCTCGGTATAGATCATGAAAGACAAGACGAGCGCAAGAATCAGCACGAGATAGCCACCAAATGTTCCCGGCTCGCCGGACTCTCCTTCAAAGGGTGCAGAAACGCGCACCCCGGCGCCAATCTGTGAAATGCCATACATTGCCGTAATGGCACAAGTTACCAGAATGGCGATGATGAAATTTCGCGCCTGTTCTCGGGTATTCACTGTATTTAGTACCATAAAATAGACCAGAAAGTATTCAAAAAATTTGAGGACGAAAAAGAAGCCGCTCATGGTTGAGACGTTGCCGCGACATACGCCAAGTGCTGTTGAAAACGCGCAAACCGCAATATAAGCAAAAATGGGCGCGCTCAGCGGGCTGGATTGCAGCAAGGCGAGTTCTTTATTCATCGCGGTTTTTGCGAACCATGTAAATCCAAGGATCAGGAGAAGGAAGTCATCCACGCGAACAGTAACGTCGCGGGCGGCGGTTTCCATAATGGAAATTTCTGGGGAGAGTAACATGCTGAAGACGAGGATATAAAGCCCAATGGTCGTTCGGAGAAATGTGAGAATAAAGATCGTGAATCCCACAGCAACTGCGACCACCTGCCGCGGCGGAATTTGGGCAAGCGTCTTTCCCATTACGAACACGGTGAGTAATGCAACTGCCGCAAGGAGGATGAGAAGTAAACGAAAGAAGGTCGAGGCGGAGCTTTCCATCGTATTTGGCAGTGGTTGTGCTTAACTCATATCAGAGCGTGTGTCTTGGGGCTGATCGGGCTCACCGTAGTAGTAGTGGTAATAATAACTAATATCCGGATCCACTTGGGGCTTCGCATCATTCAGCACAACACCGAGAACCGGCGCGCCACTGTGTTTCAGCAGTTCTATCGCTCTTTTGGGCGCATGACGTGTTGTTTTACCGGCACGATAGACGAGAATCACGCCGTCGGTCTTTGGTGCGAGCACGGTTGCATCTGTCACCGGCAAGACCGGTGGAATATCGACCAGGATGACATCATACTCATTACGCAGTTCTTCCAGAAAGTCCGTCATCTCTTGAGAAGCAAGAAGTTCGGAGGGGGTTGGGGGCTTTGTTCCAGCAGGCAGAATTTGGAGGCGATCAATCCCCGGCATACTCAGAAAGCTCTCGACTTTTAATGTACCAAAAAGCAGGTCTGTTGCGCTGCGGATGCATTCTTCTTTGGGGGCGGCTCCAATAAGTGCATCAATGATTCCCGGAGTATTCTCAATCCCAAAAACCCTATGCAAGATGGGGCGCCGCCAATCACCATCAACCAGCAGGATTTTCTTACCGAGCTGTGCAATGGTAATCGCTAAATTCGAGACGATCGTGGATTTCCCTTCCTGAGGGGTTGCACTGGTCATCAGGAAACACACACCTCTTCCATCTTCTGTTGTGGCAGGCGCTTCCCTATCGGTCACTTTGACTAGCGTTTGAATCATCAGGTTGGTGCGTAAACTCCGCATCGCTTCCGCAATGGTCGATCGTGGATCATGCACGATCAGTGGAGCCGGTGGGCCTTGAGGCAGACGTGATGAAAAGCGGGCATTTTTCCAATCGATGATCCGGTTCTTGAGGCGAGCCGGGAGATTCTCGGCTGTTAGCTTGCCTTCAATATTCGGAATGACGCCTAACACCGGCACTTCCAGATATTCCTCCAACTCGGTAACCGTTCCGAGAGAGGTATCAAGGCTTTCTATGATGAAAGCGAAGACAAATCCAAGGATTAATCCGACAACGCCGCCAGCCAAAACTTTAGTTGATGCATGGGTGCTTTCTGGTTCCGTCGGCTTTCTTGCCAGTTCAACAATTTCGACCTTTCCCCCGCCGGCAAGGTCCTGATAAATGGTCCGGAGTTGCTCTTGTTGAATCAGGTCATACGTTCTTTCGTTTACCTCCAACTCATCCTGTAGATTGCGGTATTCCGGGGTGTTTTGGATAATCTGATCTCTTCTGAATTCGAGTTGGGTAATTTTTGCGTCCAGTTCATCGTACCGAATTTGAATCGGCGTAACGCGACTTTCCTCTCTGAGTCTCGCATCAAGCACAAGCTGGTATAACCGCCTCGCCGTGTTGCGGGTTAAATCGCGAAGGAATTCTTTATTCTGAATCACGCTTGGGTGAAGACCGGTTCGTGTTTCAAGGAGGCTCTGGATGCTTTTCTCATAAATTCTCATCTGATCCAGTTGTTCTTGCACCTGATCGTTATTATAGATCTCCGGAAACTTCAGACTGAGATCACTGACTCGCTGCCTGACATCTTTTGACACCTCCGTGATCGGAAATTTTTCACCGGAATTTTCATCCGCCAATTGTTGATTCAGCCCTTCGATTTTCTGCTCGATACTTTTCAGGAGATTTAGCCGATCGTTCCCGGCATCCAGTTCTCTTTCCAACGGTGGTTTTTGAGATTGTAACGGGCTCAGTTCCAGATTCATATCGCGAACTACAGTTTCTGGACTATAAGGAATATCCAGTTCAGCCTGTCTCTGTTTGATCCGGTCGATCTGATTTTTTAGGGTATCTAACTTGTCCGACACTTCGGCTTCATGCCGATTCTTATCCCGCAGCCTCTGGTACTCGCTTTCTTTTTGATATACCTCAACGATGAGGTCCGCGAGGATCTGCACATACTCCTGAGTTGACACCCGCCCCTTATACTTGCCCGGCTGCTCTTTGGTAACAGTGACCTTGATGATACTGGCAACGGTATCGACCTCCGCCGCAGTATCCGCCTTGAGCATCTTTATCACATTTTGGATATTCTGTTTTGCCCGCTGTAACTCCTGCTTATCCTCCGTTCCGGCTCCCGTTGCATCAGCCTGGAGAGCCGCCTCGATCTCAGCGATATCATCTTGTGGCAGTGTCGTTTCAGGCGGTTCATTCGCATCCGGTGTCTCTTTCTGTTCAAAGAGAGAAAATAAATCGACAGATGGCGTTTGTGAACTGTCTGGTGCTGGCGCTTGTGAATCCAACGGAGCTTCAGCAGACATACTGTCGCTCGGCTCTACGTTCAGGAGCCCTCTGGCGGATGCATCTTCATACACCCTGAATCGCGGTTCCCGCCTTCGGAGGATATGGCCAATTCTATATTCAACTCTTGTGTTTTGGAATCGCTCCTCGAATTCTTGCGGATGGACCTCCTGTAACCATCCAACAGGGATGAGCCCGGCACGATAACCGATACGTTCAAAGACCGGATCACTGAGAAGCACCTCTTTTTGGGTTTCAAGATAATCCCCTGTACCGTAGGTGAGCATCTCCTGTATGACGCCGAGTGTGGTTGTAATTTGCTCGACCTTCACGCGCGCCGAAGTGCTGAAAATGGGAGTTGCCTGACTGACCTGGTAGTAGACAATCAAACATATGATGATGACCGTTGTGATAATGATCCCCTTGCGTTTGCGGACGATCCGCCAGTAGTCTTTCAATGTCAGATCTGTAACACCGTTCATCAGTTTCCACGCCTCAGAAGTTGGGTAAAGGTTGCAATCTGGATAAGTGGTAGCACATTTGATGCCAGATCACGCATTGTGGATGCAAAACTCTCTGGAACATAAATGATGTCGTCCGGTTGTAGCAGTGGGTTGTCCGTTAAATCCCCCGTCTTCATCGCTTCCGCAACGTTGATAACCTGTTGCGCACTCTGCAATCCGCCACGTTTGAGGGTCACCCGATCTAAGCTTGCGCCCGGACGGTGCCCTCCCGCAAGCCGCAACGCATCAATGAGTCGCGGCTCCCCTTCAAGAAAGTAAGCGCCAGGTAGGTTCACCTGACCAAGCACCCAGATCTTGTTCTTTTTATCCTCGATCGATGGCACAACGATAAAGTCACCATCTTTCAAAACAAAATCTTGTTTGGCGTGAGGGGCGTCGATCAACTCCTTGAGGTTATAAACAAGCCTTCCCTCTTCACGTCGAAAAATCTCAATTCGACTGGTATCCGATTTCTCGGAAATGCCACCAGCCTTATTCAGAATGAAATCCAGGAGCGTATTTGCATTTTCATCTAACGGATAGGTTCCCCCTTCTCGGACTTCGCCGATAATTTTGGCGGCAGGTGGCGCTTGTGCATCCACGAAGATCATGTCCTGCGGTTGAAGCGAAATATCCTGTTGCCGCGCCTGCTTTTCCATGAAGGTCTTATAGTTGAAAAGGGTTTTTACGCCATTCTCACCGACGATGGTGACTTTGACCAAGGCAGGGGGATGTGTCGGATTTCCGGCACCGAGCAACGCCTCAGAAATTTTCAGTCCCTCTCTCCAATCATAAACACCGGGGCTATTGACAGCTCCCGTGACATAAATCACATTTCGAGTTGTCTGTTTCGACGGCACCTGGACAACATCTCCATCCTGGAGAATTGGGTCTCTCGCTTCTCCATTCAGGATCTTGTCCAGATCCACAATTTCCTTATCCCCGTTTTTGCGAACAAGCGAAATCGCATTGCGATCGGCGTCAGCAGTTGTATCCCCGATATCGAGTAGAAATTCTGATAACGTCGTGATGCCCCGCTTCAAAGCATGGTATCCTGGCCCTGTTGTCCGGTCGGCCCCACGGATTTGAATCGCTCCCGACGCGCGCACAAATTGACTGTTGTATTTTGCAACACGCACATTGACTGTATGGTTCAGGATGTATTTTTCGAGCCGTTGCTCGATAATTGTTGCAATCTGTGAAGTGGCATTCCCCGACACTTGGACTTGACCGATCATTGGATAATTAATGAATCCATTTTCCTGGACCGGATAGTTCTCTTTCTGAACCTGATTTTCCCAGAAAAGGGTGATCTCCAGTTCATCATTGATGCCCACTTGGTATTGCCCTTCGGTTGTCGGTGGGGAGAATCGGTCTGTGGATCGATACAAATCCGGATATTGACTGAAGTGTTTTCGCTGAGGCCGCGCTTGAGCAATGGTGGGGGTTTGCGAGGCATCCGCCATGAGCCGCGGTTTTTCGTCAACCGGCATTTCATCTTCAGATGGAAGCATGCCTGGCAGACTCAGCGGAGGCGCAGTGGGTTGAGAGGACGGTGGCGGCGACTTGGGGGAGGAAGCGACCTGGCGAGGAACATCGGGTGGTTTATCACCATTGCCAGCGGATTGATGGCTTGCAGCAAGGGGGGAGTCACCATTTTCCGCATCATTGGTAATGGCGGTTTTCTCATCGAGTTTCAACCGTAACGGGTCCGGTAACTCTTCAAAGGAGATCGCCCCAAAGAGAAGCATCGCCAGCCCGGCGGCAGCGAAGATTGGCCAAAAACGTCCTCGGCGCCGATAGGGTTCAATCTGCTCTTGCCCAGATATAACGCGCAAAACTGCGGGTTCAGCGTCTGTTTGGGATATAAGCGTATTCGGCGACGAATCTCGCTGTTGTTTTCTCGGGACAGCAGTAGAAGTCAACCTCTGGGCGACCAAAGACGTCTGTGGACGTCTCTGTGACAGAGACAGCGGAGAGGTGTGGTCAATGGTAGGGGCGGGATGCTCTGAGTCTTCGGTAGTGCCTGACGTAACGGTCTCTTGACCTTGATCGATACAGCTTGATAATTTCTTTAGAGCTTCTTCCGTTGAAATCTCATTCGTAGTCAGTTTGTGCAAAACTTCTATCAGTTCTTGCGTTTTCTTTGATGGTTGTGTGGGGTTGAAGGGATGCATAAACTACTGTCCTTTGAAGGGATGTCAAAAATGGAGTGAAGGCTCAAAAACTCAGAAAAGCATATCGCCGGATCGGATGATACCTTTGCTGGTGCGACTTCCAGAAGAACAAGCTATCAATTCAGTAATTATACCTTACGGGCGATTGCGAGTGCAACCATCACTAGAAAACCCCAATCGTCCAGAGTGTGCGCAAAACGATCAAGCCCCCTCCCATTCCACCAAAAACCAGAATCTGCAGGATACTCACGATCATCGCCAGCCGGATGATTTTTTCCCCCAAGGCGGGTTGTTCGACTGACCAGGCGTAGGCTAGCCAGAAGGTCAAAGCGACGCTGATAAGGATCAAAATCGATGCCCCTAAACCGGCGAGCAGAAGCTCAGAGAAATCAACCATCCGCATCGTCTCAAGCAAAGAACCGTATCGGGAAACACGTTGGATAACACCGATTAGGATGCCGATGAGGACCAAAATGAAAAATAAAAAAAAGATGAGCGTCTTTTTGAATGCACTTTTCATACCGTACTCAAAAACCAGTTTAGGAGTTTATGTGACGAGTCTGTATTGGCAATCAGAGATTGTATGCGGGAAATTATATGGGGAGGTAGCGGGTTTGTCAATAATTGGTTTCCGGCTCCGCCGTGAGATTCGCTGAACAGAAAGCCCCACCCAATAACTCTGGACTTTTTCCCTTGACATTCAGAGGAGAAAGATGTACCTTTGCTTTTTATTCCTTTCGAGCCCTGCCCTCACGAAACCGTTTTTACTTTGGCAGCAAAGAATGTTGTGGCGTGGAATTTGCTAACGGCAGATGCTGTGGTTGTTACGATGAGGTCGTTGAAACTTTTTGGGCGATTTGTCTGTACGGAACGCAGATATGCGCAGATCAAAACGGAAACCTCATATGGGACCAGAATCTCACGCAACTCCCGCCGGGCAGGCAACCGCACCGGCGCCGTTTTGTCGCTATCGCTTTTGACGCATCCTGAAAATCAGCGTTCATCTGCGTCCTGACTCTTTCGAAAAGTTTCAATCCGTTCGATGAAATTGTGAGGGAGGAAAGCATGGCAAACAAGACATCGAAACGTCGAAGAAAACAAGGGCGAAAGGCAAGTCGCAGATCGCCGCAAGCAGGTCGAGGAAAAGTTAGCCCCATCCATCAACCTCCATCTGCAGGCAAGCGGCTCAGTCTGTGTATGATCGTAAAAAACGAAGAGAAAGCGTTGCCGACATGCCTCGAAAGCGTAGAGGGATTGGTTGATGAGTTAATCGTCGTCGATACCGGATCAACCGACCGAACCATTGAAATCGCCCAACGCTTCGGCGCGAAGGTTTATCATTTCGAGTGGGTCGACGACTTTTCTGCCGCCCGCAACGCGTCCATCAAGCATGCCACAGGTGATTGGATTCTCTGGCTCGATGCGGATGACATTCTGCCCCAAAAGTATCACACAACCATCCGCCGTCTCCTCACATCCCCCCAAGATCACGCCTTCTATTTCCGCCTCGAAAATATCGGTGGGGACGAAGCGGTATGCTACCAACTCCGCATGTTCCCAAACCGCCCGGGGCTCGAATATACCATGCCGGTCCACGAGCAAGTCCTGCCCTCCCTCATACGGCTTGGGGTCGGCAAGATGATTAACGTGGACGTGAGCGTCATCCATACCGGTTATACCGATGCCGAGACGATTGCGTCGAAGAACGCGAAGTATCTGACGATTATGAATAGATGGCTGGAAACTCACCCGCACGACTATGTGACCCGATCGCATGTCGCCCGCATCTACCACACAGAGGGACGCCACACACAGGCAATTGAGGCGTATCAGACGATAATCAACGATAGCCGATGCCGATTGGAAAATGAGCTAATCTACCTCACCAGCTTGATCTATCTTGGGCGCTCGCATCTCAATCTGGGGCAGTACACCGAGGCGCTGGCTGCCTTTGAACAAACTTTGCAAGTGGATGCCAACTACGATATTGCCTATATGTGTTTCGGTGAAGCGTACACACAAATGGGAGAAGCGGATGAAGCAATCGAGTTTCTGGAGAAGATTCGCGATAAGGGGGGAATCGCGGTCAGCTTTTTGCCAGTCGAAGTCAAGTCGTTGAACTACCATTGCCGTCATTTTCTTGGGAAAAACTATGAGCAAATAGACCGGCCCGATGAAGCCATCGCTGAGTATCATGCGGCAATCGGACTCGATCCACGGCGGACGGAGGCACCAACGGCACTCGCTCAACTGCTCGCAAACCGCGGAGATCTGAGCGGCGCGCATCGTGTTTTGGATGCGGCAATTCAAGCGAACCCGTCGGAGCCTGAACACTACCTCAATCAAGTGATCTTGTATATGGATGAGCAGCGGTATGATGAAGCGGAATGGGCTTTACAGACCGCCCTCCAGCATGATCCGACTCACAGTCGTGCCCACCTGCAGCGGGGGCGTCTTGACCGTCTGCGCGGCAATACAGAGGCCGCAGAGCTTGCATATCAGAAGGCGATTCAGTACAATCCGGATGCCGTAGAAGCACACACCGATCTCGGGCATCTCTACATTGAGCGAAAGCAGTTTAATCAGGCCGAGCGCGCGTTTGAGGCTGCGATCCAGGTCTGTCAGGAGAGTGGACAGGAAGTCGCGCTTGACATTCAACTCGGTTACGCTTACAGTTGCGCTTGCGGCCATAAGCGCGAGAAAGTGACGGCAGTCTATCACGAAGTTTCCAGACAGATGGACGGTGCACCGATTGCTACGGATGGTGACGTGACGAATCAATGGATTGATTTGGGAGAGCTCTTGCTGGAGAGCCGGTTGCCGGGGATGGCGGCGTATGCGATGCAGACAGCGAAGGCGTTAAATCCGAACGCCGATCGCGCCGTCGAAGGCCTCGGCGATGTGCTGATGCAGACTGGAAAGCATACGGAGGCGCGGGAGCATTACGAGAACGCTTTGCAACTTGCGCCGAAACGGCTAGAGCTCTTTTTCAAACTCGGGGATTGCTACCTCGAACTGGATGCAAAAGATGTGGCCCAAATGTGCTATCAACAAGGCCTGGAGGCAAATCCTTTGCTGCAACCGACAATGCAAAGCGTAACACCGGACTGATGAAAAATCAGAAAGCTGATCCAAACCACGCCGTGATTACCACCGATGAGATGCTAACAAGGCACACGCCTGCAGAGGATTTGATACGGCGAGGGCAGACGCAGATACAATCTTATCAAGTCGCAGCCGAGCACCTCAGTCGGGCGGTCGAGGCGCTGAATGCGAAAGATTATCACCCCAACATCCTCATAGTCGCCTCCAGTTTCTCCTTCTCCGAATCAAGTTCTTCAAGGCGGGTCCGTTTCTGTTCGACAACCGCTTCCGGCGCACGGTCGAGGAACCTCGGATTGTCGAGGGTTTTCTGCGTGCCGGCAAAGTCTTTCATCACTTTGTCGAGTCGTCTCTGCAAGCGCGATTTCTCCTTCTCGATGTCGATGACGCCCGCAAGCGGTATATAGATCAAAAGAGCCCCAATCACCGCTGACGCCGCGGCGGGAGGCTTTTCCTGGTGTTCAGCGATAGAGATTCGTGAGAAACGTGTGAACGCCGGCAGGTATTCTACCAAATGTTCGGCAAGGAGGTCGCGAATGTGTCGATCAGGGGCTTGAATCAAAACCTCAACTTCGCTGGATGGCGGGACGTTCATCTCGCCCCGGATGCTGCGGATGCTCTCAATAACATTCATGATTGTTTGCATTGCGTCTTCCGCAGCGGTGTCGGCCCATTCAGCATTTGGCGCTGGCCACGGTGCCACAACGACACTTTCTCCCTTGTGGGGCAGGCGCTGCCAGATCTCTTCCGTAATGAAAGGCATCATTGGATGCAGCAGGCGCATCGTGCCTTCGAGAACTTCGGCGGCAACCGCCTGCGCGGTATGTTTCGCCGCTGGATCGTCGGCGTAGTAAAGCCGCTGCTTGATGAGCTCAATATACCAATCGCAGAATTCATGCCACAGAAATTCGTAGAGACAGTGCGCCGCGTCACTGAAACGGAATTCCTCAAGATATATTGTCACATTTTGAACCGTTGCGCTGAAACGGCTGCGAATCCACCGATCACATAGTAGGGGCGATGCTTGCCTCGTCCTTAGCGGCTTGACCTGCTGTGACTCGCTCTCCGATGGATGGAAATCATCGAGATTCATGAGCAGGAATCGTGACGCATTCCAGATCTTGTTGGCGAACCGTTTTCCCGCCTCGATCTGAGACTCTGGCAACGGCATATATGGATTGGGGAGGGTACAGAATGCAAGCGCGAAGCGGAAGGCATCCGCACCGTACTTGTCAACGGTCAGGACCGGATCGATCGTATTGCCACGGGACTTGCTCATTTTTTGTCCGTGTTCATCGGCGATCAGCCCGTGCAAGTAGACGTGGCGGAACGGCACTTCGCCCATACAGTGAAGTCCGAGCATAATCATCCGGGCGACCCAGAAGAAGAGGATGTCCCATCCGGTCACCAGCACGGAGGTCGGGTAGAACGTCTTGAGGAGCTCCGTTTCCTCCGGCCAGCCCATTGTCGAGAAGGGCCAAAGCCCGGAGCTGAACCATGTGTCGAGCACATCCTCGTCTTGGCGGATATGCTCAGAATTGCAGTGGGAGCAGCTCTCCGGCGTATCCACAGCCACGGTGATTTCGTCGCAATCGTCACAATACCAGATTGGGAGTTGGTGTCCCCACCAGCGCTGCCGCGAGATTGCCCACGGTTGGATATTTTCCATCCATTGATAAAATCGCTTCGTTTCCCGTTCTGGGATAAACACAACCTCGCCCCGTTGCGCGGCTTCCATAGACCGCTCGGCAAGCGGTTTGACGTTCAGGTACCATTGCGGTGAGATGTAGGGTTCAATGATTTGGTCGCATCGATCATGGTGTCCAACGGCGTGGCGATGCGGAACAACCTTGATCAGATACTCCCCTTCATGCAGATCTGCGACCAACGCTTTGCGGCACTCCAACCGGTCCATTCCTTGATACTTCGGCCCAGCATTTTCATTGAGTGTCCCGTCGGGGTTAAATATGTTGACCTGGTCCAGTTGGTGTCGCTGACCGATTTCGTAATCGTTTGGATCATGCGCCGGCGTAACCT
Source organism: Candidatus Poribacteria bacterium (assembly GCA_027296925.1). Lineage (GTDB taxonomy): Bacteria > Poribacteria > WGA-4E > WGA-4E > PCPOR2b > JAPUIP01. The sequence goes on from JAPUIP010000450.1 coordinate 16,285, forward strand.
TTAACGCTCCCGTGCCGAACTCCCAATCGACATAGGCATCCGCGATGATCGGAAGTTCACGTTCGAGAATCGGTAGGATCGCCGTTTTGCCGATGAGGTGTTGATAGCGCTCATCTTCGGGATGAACCGCAACCGCCGTGTCGCCGAGCATCGTTTCTGGTCGCGTCGTCGCAATCTCCACGAATTCCGCCGCATCCCGGATCGGATATTTGATGTGATAGAAATTTCCGTCAATCTCAACCGGCTCGACCTCGAGATCGGAAACGGCGGTTCGACAGTTTGGGCACCAGTTGACCATGTACTCTCCACGATAAATCAAGCCGTCGTTGTATAATTTGACAAATGCGGTGCGAACAGCCTTGGATAGACCGTCGTCCAATGTGAAGCGTTCCCGTGCCCAGTCACAGGAGCAACCAATGCTCTGCAACTGATCGATGATTGTCCCGCGAGATTCATCCTTCCAGTTCCACATTCGCTCAATAAATTTCTTGCGACCAAGTTCCTCACGGCTGGTTCCCCAAGTCGCGAGTTTCTTCTCCATGATGATTTCCGTGACGATTCCCGCGTGGTCTGTTCCCGGCATCCAGAGTGCGTTGTAGCCCTGCATCCGCCTCCACCGAGTCAGTATGTCTTGCAGAGTGTTATCGAGCGCATGCCCGACATGCAGGCTCCCTGTGATATTGGGCGGGGGAATCACGATTGAGAAAGGTGGCTTGTCGGATTTATCAGCAGCATGGAAGTAATCTCGCTCCAGCCAGAATCTGTACCATTTTTCTTCAATTTCATGCGGTGCGTATGTTTTTGGAATGTCTTTCATGGGTCTTTCAAGTCCTCGACTCATCTTGTGTTTGATAAAATCCCTCTTCGGTAAG
>JAPUIP010000451.1 GCA_027296925.1 Candidatus Poribacteria bacterium
CTATACTTCCGCAGAATTTTGAAGAACCCTGTCATAGCGCAGCTTCCAGCGATAGGTTTTCGCGCCGGTGTTAAAAACGTGAATCCGCGCTATATCTGGCTTTGAGGCACCTCTTTAACAAACGTTAACGGATTCTGCGGTTCTATAGACAGTAGGTGAACCAGTGAAAAGCCCATTAAGGTATCCGGGGGGTAAGTCAAGGGCAATCAAGCAAATACTTCCCTACCTACCTGCGAACACATTGGAGTTCCGAGAACCACTTGTCGGAGGTGGTTCAGTTTTCTTGGGTGTCTATAATCTCTTTGGGACACAGATAAAGAGATATTGGGTAAATGATTTGAACCATGACCTTTACTGCTTCTGGAAATATGCACGCGATGACATTGATTCGCTCATTTCATCAATTAGTGCGGTCAAGGAAAATTACCCGAACGGCAGAGAGCTATTTACAGAGTTTACCAGCAATCGAGAAGGGCTTTCCGATTTTGAGCGAGCTGTGCGCTTCTTTGTACTCAATCGTATTACCTTCTCCGGCACAGTAGATTCAGGTGGGTACTCACAAGGAGCATTTGAAAAGAGATTTACATGGTCTTCCATTGAAAGGGTGAAAGCACTATCCATTCACCTCTCAAAAGTTCATATTACACATGGTGATTATGAAAGTGCGCTTTTCGAGCCGGGAGAGAATGTGCTTGTATTTTTAGACCCGCCTTACTGGAGGACAACAGCATCGAGACTTTACGGGGTACGGGGTCAGCTTCACACGTCATTTGACCATGAACGATTTGCCAAGAACATGAAGCAATGTCCCCATAAGTGGCTTATCACTTACGATGATTCCCCCGAAGTGCGCGAGCTATTCAATTTCGCCGAAATTATTGAGTGGCAATTACAGTATGGCATGAATAACTATAAACAGGAGACGGCCGCGAAAGGGAAAGAGTTGTTTATAAAAAACTATTGATGTGAGTTGCCTGAACGCAGATATACACAATGCAAATCCCACAAGCGGGGGTTTTGCATTTCTGCATAAAACTACAACATTCCCTCCACTCGATTACCCGACGTACGGAAAAATAACTTTGTAATCACAATTTGGAGTTTGCAAACATGAAGGGAGGCAGTCATGAAGGATATAAGGTAGGAACACCGTGTCGAGAGCCGGAGTAAGTTAGAAGTGAAAAGTGAAGAAGCTTGTGCTGCCTGTGCTGCCTGTCCCGAACTTTGAGGGGAAGCCTGCCCTCGGCTGAGAGGGTGACTGAAAGTGACTGAAAGGAATCCCGTGGGGGAATCCCGTGGGGGAAACTTGTGCCGCCTGTCCCGAGCCCCTCAAAGTTCGGGACAAGCTTTCGAGGAGCTTGCCCCGAACTTTGAGGGGGAGCTTCGAGGCCTGCCCTAGGCTGATAGGGTATGCCTGTGGTGCTTCGAAGTAAGCTTCGAGGTAAGCGACTGAAAAGCCTGCCCCCGCCTGAGGGGAGCTTGCACCCGCCTGAGGGTGTGACTGTAAGGAAACTTGCCCTAGGGTGCGTAGTCCTGAGCCCCGAAGGGATAGGGTGCAAAGGTTTAATTATAATTTACTGGGGAGCAAAAAAATAAAGAACTTCAACCCATCAGTTTTCCGAGCGACACTTTGGAAAACTCATAAACGGGCGTCCAGTACACGCCAAGCAGGAGTGTTGGGATAATGAAGATAATCAGCAAGACACGATGTCCGGATGAAAACGAGAGCGTTTCGGTTTCATCCGCCGTTTCAAAGAACATGGCTTTAACGATTCGAGCATAATAGTAGAGCGACACGACACTGTTCAGCAAGCCGATAATCGCCAGCCAATAAAGCTGCTCTTGAATGACAGCCCAAAATAGAAGCCATTTTCCGACAAACCCCGCCAGAGGGGGAATGCCAATCAATGAAAATAGAAAGATCGCCATCGACACAGCGACGAGTGGCGCACGGGAACCAAGCCCCCGGTATCCGTCAATGGTTTCACTGCCGACTTCGCTTGCAATGAGGATGACCACAAAGAACGCTCCTAGATTCATGAACAGATAGACAATCAGGTAGAACAGAACCGCCTGGAGTCCTTCGCTCGTTAACAGGACTGCGCCCATGAGCAGGTAGCCGCTGTGTGCGATACTTGAGTAGGCGAGAAGTCGCTTGACGTTCTGCTGGGGAAGTGCGGCAAGATTACCAACAGTCATCGTTAAGGCGGAGACAACTGCCAGCATAAGTGACCAATCCACGGAGGCTTCTTCCCATACGAAGCCGAAGTAGAAGAGGCGAATGAACAGAGCAAACCCGGCAGATTTGGACGCAACAGACAGGAACGCTGTGATTGGAATCGGCGCGCCTTCGTAAACATCGGGAGACCACATGTGGAAAGGGACGGAGGCGATTTTGTAACCGACGCCAGCAAGGATGAACGTGATCGACAGCAGCACCGCCAATGGATAGACATCGTCCGTATTGAACATCTCAGTGAGTCGGCTGCTGAGCAATATGACATCCCCGGTGCCAGTCATGCCAAATAGAAGGGATATACCGAATAGCATCGTGCCGGAAGCGACGGCGCCGTAGGTGATGTACTTGAATGCGGCTTCGCTGGAACGCGGGCTATGCGTCAAGAATCCAGCTAAAATGTACGAGGTCAAGCTGACGGTTTCGAGCGAAAGATAGATCATCAGCAGATGTGTTGATGACGCCATCAAGAACATGCCGAACGTGACGGCAAGTAAGAGCGCATGGTACTCCCCTTTTGTCCGTGGATCGAGTTCATCAGAGCGAATTGAAAACAGAATGGTCGCAGCGGTAGCAACGGTAATAATAATCTTAAAGAACATCGCGAAGCTATCAAGTCGGATCATGCCGAGGAAAAGTGAGCGATCCTCGGACCCAACTACGATGACCGCGATGACCACCATCGCAAGTCCAACGAGCGATAGATAAGCGCTTCCTTCGCTGCCTTTCTTTTTCGCCGCCAGATCATAGATGATTACGGCCATGACAAAAACAATCAGAATCAGCTCTGGGATAAAATAAGGAATACTGGCAACGTTTGTCAATGAAGCATCCTCCTTATGGCACGAGCGGCAAAACACGAACAGCTTGATTAAACATATCGAGGGCGATCGACGGCCAGACACCGAGCACAACTGTTAAGATGCCCAACGGTACCAATGTTGCAATCTCACGCCCATTGATTTCGGGCATGTCCGCGTACTTCGGATTTAGTTGTCCCAGGAAGACACGCTGTAACGTCCAGAGGAAATAAGCCGCGCCAACGACAATGCCGGAGGTTGAGAGGATTGTGAGCACCTTGAATTTACTATATGCCCCCAGCAACGATAACACCTCACCCACAAACCCGCTGAGTCCCGGCAATCCAAGAGACGCCATAAACGCCAGCGTTGTAATGCCGGTATAAATAGGCATCTGACTGCCAAGTCCGCCGAAACCGTTAATTTCACGGTGATGCGCTCGGTCATACACCACACCGACCAAGAGAAACAGCATCGCGCTAATCACGCCGTGGTTGAACATCTGGAGAATCGCGCCGTTCAATCCGCTCTCATTGCGTGCGGCAAGCCCTATCAAAATGAAGCCCATGTGTGCAATGCTGGAGTAGGCAACGAGTTTCTTGAAATCCGTCTGCGCCAACGCACAAAGTGAACCGTAGACGATATTGATAAATCCAAGGAATGCTAGACCATTTCCCCACATGGGTGATCTGCCCATCGCTTTGGCAAATTCAGGATCCGTAAAAAAAGCCATTCCGTCGGGTAGCATGGCGAAGTTAATTCGCACAAGCCCATATGTCCCCATCTTCAAGAGGATGCCGGCAAGGATAACGCTGATCGCGGTTGGAGCTTCCACGTGCGCATCAGGAAGCCAAGTGTGGAAGGGGAAAATCGGCACCTTAATCGCAAAGCCAATGAAAAATCCCAAAAACGCCCAAATCTGGAATGTGCGGTCCGCAAGCGCATGGCCTGGAGTTGTCGCAAGCTGAATCAGCGTTGGGATATCAAAGGTCCTCGCACCGGCAGGCCCGCTCTCGAGGTATACCGCAATCATCGCAACGAGCATCAGCATACCGCCGGAGAGCGTATACAGGAAGAACTTAATCGCGGCATACTCGCGTCTGGGCCCACCCCAGATGCCGATCAGGAAATACATCGGCAGCAGCGTTATCTCGAAAAAGACATAGAAAAGGAAAAGATCCAAGGCGCAGAAAAAGCCGATCATCCCCGTCTCCAACAGCAAAAACAGCGCGAGATACGCTTTGATGCCCTTCTCAATATTCCGCCACGAGGCAAGGACGCAGATGGGGCCCAACAATGCGGTCAAAAGCAGCAACGTTACGCTCAGCCCATCAATGCCAACATGGTAGTAGATATTGAACACACTGATCCACATCGTTTTTTCCGCAAACTGAAGTCCTGACACAGACCTGTCGTATCGAACGAAAAGAATCACCGCCAGTAGCAACGGGATCAACGTGACAACAAACGCCACCTGCTTTGCGAGTTCTTCTCGATCGCGCGGAATCAACAACACCGCAACCATCCCGAGCAGGGGGATAAAAATCATCAACGATAACATCCAGTCAACTCCTCCTATAATCCGTTTACAAGCTCCGGAAAATCAGAATCAGTAACACTACACCGCCTAGAATAATCAGCAGGTAACTCTGAATCATACCCGTTTGCAGGCGTCGTACACGACCGCCGATCGACCAGGTCGTCCCAGCGACTCGATTGACAAGTCCATCAACAAATGTGTTATCAAACCAGCCGATGAATTGAGAAAACACCGCACGGACGGTGAAGGCAACCCCGTTGACGATCCCATCAACCCCGCGCAAATCAACCAGTCCAAGTCCTTTTGCAAATTTGACCACAGATGCGACGATCACGCCGTTGTAAAATTCATCAAAGTAGTATTTGTTCCAGAACACGTTGTAGATGAATCGGAACCTGGCTGCTACAGTCTCGGCGGAGAACTTCTTCCATCTATCCCAATAAAAAAGCGCAGATAGTCCAACTCCCGACAGGGCGATAAGGATTGATAAAGGCATCGCGATGTTATGAGCCTTGTCATGATCAGGGTCGTGATACTCCTCCGCCGCATTGTCGTCCTGTAGGTTACCTTCAGCAGCATGCGCATCTGAGAGGCCAGCTTGCGCAAGCAGGATTGGCTGGCTTTGACGCCCCCTCATTGCATGTTCAGACGCATGGACGTGTGGCTGTTTTGGCGGCTTCACATATTTTTCAAATGACCATTTGTTGACAAGCGGAAAACTGAGAATTGCCAGAATAATCAATGGAATTGCCATACTCCAAGGAGATTCATGCGCATGGTCGTACATCTCTCGATTGCGAGGTTCCCCCAAAAAGGTCATGAAGATCAAGCGGAACATATAAAATGCTGTAATTCCCGCTGCAAGCGCCGCCATGCTAAACAAAATGTAGTGATGAACTGAGTTCCACGATATCGCTCTATAAAGCACACCGACTAAGATATCGTCTTTGCTCCAGAATCCCGAAAACAGGAAAGGCACGCCGGAGATTGACAACGTTGCAATCAGCATGGTTGCGAAGGTAATCGGCATTTTGTGCCGGAGACCGCCCATGTGACGCATGTCCTGTTCCGCCGGAATTCCGAAGCTGTCGAAAGGCGCCTCATCGTGCGCGTGTTCATCTTCATGGGCATTGTCATGAGAACCGTGGTGAGCGAGGGCATGAATCACGCTGCCCGATCCAAGGAAAAGCAGTGCTTTGAAGAATGCGTGCGTCATGAGGTGAAAAAGCCCGGCAACATAGCTTCCTGCGCCGATGGCGAGCATCATGTATCCAAGTTGGCTGATCGTCGAATAAGCCAGCACACGCTTAATATCAAAACGAACAATGGCAATTGTCGCCGCTAACAGCGCGGTAATGCCCCCGACATAGGCGATAAACAGTGATGACCCCGGGGTCAGGATGGGGAACATCCGCGCCGCCAAGTAAACACCCGCTGCGACCATCGTTGCGGCGTGGATTAACGCACTGACGGGCGTGGGGCCTTCCATCGCGTCCGGCAGCCAAGTGTGCAAGGGAACTTGCGCGGATTTTCCAATCGCCCCGCAAAAAATCAGCACACCGGCGACCGAAAGCCACGTCAAATCGCCGGAGGACAAATTGCTTGCCTGCGCGAAAATGCCGCCGTCACCGTAAAGCGAGAAGGTGCGGAATTCGGCGAAAAGCATCATCATGCCGATGAACATCCCCAC
>JAPUIP010000452.1 GCA_027296925.1 Candidatus Poribacteria bacterium
GTTCTTCTCATCCTAATAGCAGCATCAAAAATCTATCTCGAAAACACGCAATTGTGCATGATTAGCAGATGCTTTGTCGAGGAAGATACCATTTCGGCTGGCTTTTCGGGTAGGCTCTAAGTATACACCTGTTGTGGAAAATTGTAAAGCATTTTCCAGCGCGATAAAAAATTGCTTGGTGGCCTGCTTTAATTTGACAGGTGAAACTTCTTCGGGTATGATAGGGTCAACATCGATATCCGAGGAGGTGCCGTATCAGATCATTAGACGAATTCTGTTGTATCCAACCCGATTGCAGGGCATATGGGAAGCGTGGAGAAGGCAATCTTGGTGTCCATCAGACCTATGGCAAGTTAGACACCATCCGGTTGTTGGAATGTAAGACCTGTGGCACGCGCTTCTCAGAACGTGCTCACACCGCCTTGTCAGGGAGTCGGCTTCCCAAAGAGAAAGTCATTTCCATCCTTCATCACTTAGCGGAAGGATGTGGACAAAGACAAACCTGTCGACTGGTGGGTGTCAGTCGAGATGCGGTCAGTCGGCTGACCCGTATCGCTGGAGACCATGCCAAAGCGCTACACGATGAGTTGGTTACTGACGTCATCGTCAGCGAAGCCCAGGCCGACGAGAAGTGGAACTTTGTGGGGAAAAAAAGAGGTGAACTGCAACGAGGAGGAGAAACGCGATTGCGGCTCCCAGTGGGATCATGTGGTTCTCGATGTTGAAAGCCGCGCCATCATTTCCATGGTATGTGGCAAACGGACGAAAGAAAACACGGAAGAACTGATCGGTGACTTTGCCAGCCGTGCCAACGATGGGAAGCCGCCCTATCCCTTCGGGGCTCAGGACTCCGCACCCTAGGGCAGGCCAGGACTCTTTACCACCGATGCCGACTGGTGTTACAAAGGTGCATTGCTTTGTGTCTATGGCCAGTGGGTGTACCCGGAGCCCACAGGCAAGCCGGGGCGACCGAGACACCCGTATCAAGTTGTCCCGGACATGCAGTATGTAACGGTGAAGAAGCAAAGGAAAGGGGGACGTGTCGTCAATGTCACGACCGAACAGATTTATGGTACACCAGAAGGGCTTTCGCGAGTTCTTTCGACCTCACCGGCTTCAAACAGCGTCAATACGGCGTTCGTCGAACGACAGCATGGGACAGACAGACATCTCAACCGTCGAAAAGTCCGCAAAACCCTGGCGTTTTCCAAGGAGAAGGCGTTTCACACGTGTCAGAGTTGGCTGGGTGTGACGTATTACAATTTCTGTTGGGATCATCGATCGCTACGGGTTCAAGCTGGAGCGGGGAGCTACACGCATCGCAGTCCGATGATGGCGTTGGGCGTAACGGACTACATCGGGTCGGTGGAGGAAATGGCGACCTATCAAACTAAAGCAGGCCACTAAGAAAAATTGTCAATGCCTCTATTTACTCTCTTGGTTCAAAAGCGTATAAACGGGACTGATTGGTATGCGTGAGCACAAAAACATAACCGGGGGTCAGAATCACATCCCCCGGCAACGCATTCGCGGGGAGATCAGTAAATAAGTGCATCCAGACTAATTCGCCATCGGCTGCACGACGCGCCTCGACGGTCATATCTGTTGTATAATAGATGAAGCCATCTATGGCGGCAATGGTATTTTCCGTCCCACGATTGGGTAACTTCGAATAGTCTGGGATGTAGGAAGACCAATAGGGCACGGCGGCATTCAATGTTCGGGGGCGAACCTTCTTTTTCCAAATAATCTCCGAAAGCGTGAGATCGTAGGCGATGACCTCGTTTCGCGTATGTAAGTAAAAATGCTGATCATCGATGGCGAAACTGATCGCCATGCCATCCCGCCGCTTTCCATTGAACCACATACCATTGGTATACGAATTTAACGACGTGATAGCACCTTCGATGGAAAATCCTCCAGATTCCGTCGCACAACATGCTGGGTTAATGCAGTCGGACGTTCGTGTGCATATATGTGCCGACCATCAGGGGAGAGCGCAATCGCTTGAACCACATTATTATCGTTGCCTGCCTCATGCCGGCTAAGCTTCTCCGTATCCTTATACAAGCCTTCAATAACCACATCTTTTAGGACATTACCCGACGCATTGACCGCTGCGTATCGATGCTGTCGGAAAATTGGTACCGCGGTCGCCGGGGCGTGAAAGTCTGTTCGGGTAAACAGAATCATCCTACCGCTCTCCCACGCCTGCACGGGAATCGAACGTCGCGGGAATGTCTCAAAAACGCTGGGGTGCATTCTGGGATCTGCCGCTTCGACATCCCAAAGCCTGAGCGTACTCCCCCAGTAATACGAGGGAGCGTCCCCTCCGGTGGCGGGGCCCAGGCCATCTAAAAACAACCTTCCCATTCCCCAGCGCTGACCTTCCTGCGCGTGACCTTGGAACTTGATCTTCAGTTTATGATCCGGAATTCCTGTCAAATCCGCGAGTTTGAAGATTTTGGTGCCTTTATAAAAAGTTCCCTTAAATACAATCCGCTCTTCCCACGGGGCATCAAGCAATTGAAAGGAATTCCGGTTGCTAACCGGCTCTGAGCTTCCTGCATTTCCCGTTGCCACAAGCCATCCATCACGCTGCTGCATCTTAAAAATATGCTTGGCGTGTTGATAAAAATTAACATTGAAAAGGTAGAGATACTCTTCATCCGCTCGGACAGCGATACCAATGGCGTCCGTCTGATTCTTCTTGCCGAAGAAAGAGTCGCCGGTTTTTCCATCGCCATTTGGATCTGAAAGATCTAGCACCCACGCGAGTTTGAGCAGGGGTTGCGGCGCATCCGCGAGAAACGCCCTACCGTTGGCAGGCCCCCGGAAGTGTGACCAGAGGGTATCTAATCGTCTTTGCGGGGAGGCGGGCTCATCGATCGTTTGCGGGACTACAACTTCATCTTCGATTGCCGTGCTGTCATTCACTGCGAGTTGAGCTTCAAGATGATGCAAGCCGATGGGGTCACCGGCCCGAAAAACGAGCAGAATAAGCGCAATCAACAGCGATCGTATTTTTGCACACATCGAGAGTTTACAGCATAGATGATTCAAATCGCAGCAAGAACCATCGATTTCGCTTCACATCGCGCTTGGATGAGCCACCCGTAGGGATACAACACGCTGCGCCTCTACGGGTGGATATGTGCCAACACAGGCTAGATCGGAGATTCATGGGATTACCTCGACTTAAAGAAATCGATCAGGTCCCCACCATGTGTCCGTGCGTTGACTTCCTGATCGATCTTGACAATCTTTCCGGTTTTATCGATGATGACCGTTATGCGGCGGCTGAGACCGTCAGGCTGGTCCGTCGCGCCAAAGAGCAAGCTGATGTTGCGACCGGTATCAACGAGCAGCGGAAAGTTCAGGTTGTTTTGCTCAGCAAACTTTTTGTGAGATTCTACATCTTGGACACTAATGGCGAAAACCTGTGTATCGCGTTCGGCAAATGCGCTCGACTCATCACGGAGCGAGCAAACTTCCGCCGTTCAGCCACGGGTGAAATCTTTCGGGTAAAACGCCAGCACGACGTTCTTTTTTCCCTCAAAACTACTGAGTTGGTGGATTTTGCCGTCCTGATCATGGGCAATGAAATCCGGAGCCGGCTGTCCAACGGCAACCGGATTCGGCACACTCTCCTTGATCAGCTTGAGGAGATCTGCGCCGTGTGTTTGGACGTTTACACTTCGATCAATCGCGCGAATGTATCCGGCTTTGTCGATGACGAATGTCACACGATTAGAGGCGTTGAATTTTTCCATGATGCCGCTGTAGACTTTGCTGACGGCGAACTCCGTATCTGCAAGCAGTGGAAAGTTGAATCCTTCCTGCTCGGCGAATTTTTTATGTGATGCTTCGTCATCAACACTGACGCCCAGAACAACTGTGTCGGTGGCTTGAATGTTGCTCAGCTCATCCCGGAGCGAGCGAAGTTCAGCGGTTCAGCCACCGGTAAAGTCTTTCAGGTAAAAAGCGAGCACGACGTTCTTTTTGCCGAGGTAATCGTCCAGACGATGTTCAGTGCCATCTCCATCTTTCAGGACGAAATCTGGCGCAGCCATACCAACTTTCAGTGATTGGGATGTTTCCATCTGTTTCTCCTCGGCGCTTATTGCGCTGATAATCGTGAATGTCAAAATAACCAAGGTGATACGGAACATTGAAACACGTAACATGATAGATCTCCTTCTAGGTGACTAATATAATCCACCACAGGTTGGGGTTCGGACCTCAACTCAGTCTAATTGTCGTCGATCTGCACTTGGCGGATTTTGCCTTCTTCCTTCAGCGTTGTGTTAATCCCGATGGTTTTTACCTCCGAGAACCCGAACTGTTCGCGACTTTCCGTCACATCGATCGTAAATTTGAGTCGGGCATCCCCCTGTACCTCCTTAAATTCGCTATTGACAAAGTAGCGGTAGATGATGGTCTTAGACTGGCCTGCCGCGATTTTGTCGAAGTGGGGATGCCGGCGTTTCAACTCATTTCCCTCGACAACACCAATGAGCAGCACGCCGGTCTGGTTATTGCTCACTCGCACTGAAACGTCTTCCCCAACGGCGGAGCCCGAATTCTGAATTGTAAATCTGAGATAGAAATCTACATTGAGGTGAATCCGACCTCTGGGCGAACGTTGGCGATCTAAGGCCGCAAAATCCGTCAGGATTAATTCAGGCCGGTAAAGCTGCCGGGTAGTAAATTTCAATTGCCTCCCTTTGATCTTTATCTTAAAATGCGGTTCGATGACTTGGCTGACAATAACCGCCTGTGCCGTCCGGAGCTCCGTTCCTCCTCGGATCGCAATTTCAACCGTTTGCGCACCGCCGTTTTTCGGAATCACTGGGACGGCGATTTGGCGCGGAAATGACAAATTGTTATTTGGCAAGATGACATTCTGACCGGCCAGAACGCCAGAAAATTCAACGTAGACATCTCTGGCATCACCATCACCGCTGTTTCTGATTTGGATCGTCAATTTCGCCGTTTCTTCGGCATCCAGCACTTTTTCCGAAAAGGTGATCTCTTGGATGGATAGGATTGGTGGGAGTCCACTCACAAAATCACTGGAGTCGGTTTCCTCGTCC
>JAPUIP010000453.1 GCA_027296925.1 Candidatus Poribacteria bacterium
TGCCCATGACAGCAGATATAGAAGTAAGGTGGGGTCTCCATGTCCGCAAGTCTTTCTGCCGCCCTAAAAGCGTTCTGAAGGCTGCGATGCATGCGGGCTTCTGCTTCGGAGCGCGCCAGTCTAGGTGGGAGCGGATAATCCAACGACGCGATGATGTCTCCGCCGAAATCGAGTTGAAACGCAAGAATGTCATCCGCTTCGGTCTGCTTATGAATTCCGAATTCAGAGAGATCGAGTCCGGCGTTGTAAAGCAGCTTGAAGCCACCAGAATCCAGAAAGAGTGGCGCGTCATAGCGTCCATTTATCTCCCGATACGACGCGCGCATCGGTTTTTCACGCCACCGTTCGATGTTCTTGCCTGTGAGGTTGAAATCCAGAAAATGCAATACCTGCGAGAGAATCGGCACATCCCGCTTCATGAAATCGCGTAACAGATATTTCCATATTCCACCTCCACGCGGCGTTGTGCCGGTCATAAATGCAAGCACAGGATACAAAATCGGTGTTGATAAGGGTGGGAGGTCCGCCCCGCCCCGTTGCAGGTGAAGCTCACCGATTCTGCCGCCCTTGCCTCGAATCTTCGTCTGATACGTTGGAACATCTGTCATTTTAATCCGCTTCGAGCCTTGCTGCGCCCCACTCCTTGCCTTCGAGCTCGCGCAACTCAACTTCAACCGCTTTGAGCTCAGCATCGAACTCTTCTAAGGCCTCGGAGACATGCGCGTAGAAATAGGCCGCGAGCATTTCGCAAGTTGGACAAGCCGCCTGCTCTTCGGTCAAATCAGGATTTTCGTTCAGGTAGGTATCGGCAAGTTTTTCGACATACGGATCTGTGAGCGCTCGGAGTTTGAGAATGTCGATAACCATGCCGTTTTTCGGCACACCTCTCACAAAGAGCTTCAGCGCCCAGTAGTGGTTGTGCGGCTTTTCCCGGATGGACAGGCTGTGACTCGCATAGAATTCAAACGGAACGATGACAGTCGTATACAATCGCAATTCCTTTCTTACATTTCAAGAAACAGCTGTGAATGTGGCTTCAAACGCTGATAGGTTCTGGCTTCTGGCGCATTTTGGAAGTGAAGGTTACTGAGGGATGCGCCTTTAGAATCTGCGTACCAAAAGACCTCCAATCATCGACGCAATGATTTTATCGAAAGTATAGATTTTCATGGAAAACCTTAGGATTCATCAGCCTAAACGAATACACAAAACTGTTGATTAGCGTTTCAGATTGGATCAGTCTATGATATGCGATTTGGATAAGTTTGTCAAGCCTATAACGAAGATTTTCCTTGATTCTGTGCACCAGTAGTGCTACCCTAAAGACGTGAAGGGTTTTAGATTTTGAGCGGTTAACTCACTCAGGAGTTTGATTGTGGAAAGCATTCAGGCATTCAAACATTCCGACGAAGATCGCCGTCTTGAGGCACTTGTGACTGGGCTCGATCCAACCGGTAAACCGCAGATTCGCTGGGTCTATCGCGCCCCGAAACACATCGAGGAAAGCGGCGGAAAACTCGGTATCTTCTCCGGCTCGTTCAATCCGCTGACCGTTGCCCACGTCAGAATGATTGAAGCGGCGCAAGCAGGATATGGCCTGGATGGGGTCTTGTTAATTTTGGCGAAGGCAAACGTTGATAAGGGCGTATTTGGACTTTCGCTCGCGGATCGGTTGTTGATGCTCAAGCAGTTCGCGATGAACCGGGAGAATTTCTCGGTCGCCGTTTGCAGCCACGGCAGATTCATCGAGAAAATTGAAGCGTTGCAGGCAGAGTATCCACCCGGCACTCAGTTTTCATTCATCGTCGGCTACGATACGCTGGTCCGGATCTTTGATCCGAAATATTACACCGACCTGCGCAGCGCCTTGGACGCGCTCTTTGATCGGTGTCGCCTCATCGTCGCCAACCGCGAGGAACACGATGCGGAGGCCGTAAAGCAACTGTTGGCGCAGCCGGATCATCGCCGTTACGCAAGCTGCATGGATCTGATTGAATTGCCAGATTTTTATGCGGAGATCTCTTCAACAGACATTCGCGCGCGGCTGCAAGGCGGAGATTCGATTGACCATCTCGTGCCGTCGGAGGTACAAGAATTCCTCAAAGCCGCCCATGCGTATCAAGCTTGATACGCAATCCAGAGCGGCGTCGCCCACTCATAATGAATGACCACCTGCTTCGTCATCGGACACATATAGACCTGCTGATCCAAATGTTGACAGACCTGGCATGTCGGGCGTTGGCGGTTTGGTTGCTTCGGCGTAAAAAATTTGCACGCTGCAGCAATCTCTTCCATCTGCTGGCGATCCGCCTCCGTCAGTTGGGATGCTTCGACCGGCGGGCGCGCGAGATCAATCACACGCTCGGTTCTACCCGCCCGTTTCCAGATTCCGGTGATAATCTCGCCCAAAATGGCGCGGTAGGTCTGTTCACCGCTCGGCTCCGGCGAATGAAGCGTGACATCATTTTCCAAACTATATTTTGCGAGCCCACGGAGTCGGCTTTTTCCCTCCTTGCGATACTCCGTTCGCATCTTCTCAGTGAATTTTTCGCGAAATTCGTCCCAACCCATCCGCTGAGATTGCCATTGATCCAGGAGCCCCTTTGGCGGAGCCAATTCAGAGATATGTTGCATGCCGGGAACTTTTTCATGGCAGATTGCGTATTTTCTTTCAGTTTTACTCGTTGCGGCATTTTCAATTGAGTTCAAATATAGCATGTCGCGGCCTCTTTTCTGTTAAAATTTACGCCATTCAGTTTACCTTACTGTGAAAGAAAATGCAAGTTTGATTCTAAGAACGTCGAAACAGCGGCTTTCGATACAAAACCCAGGAACGGGAAATTTTCGATGATCACCGGCATCCACCACTTTAGCCTTACTGTGAGTGACATGGAAAGGGCACTGGCTTTCTATACCCAAGTCATCGGCATGGCGGTAATTTCAGATGTTCGCATCCAGGAATCTCCGGAACACAGCGTGACGCGAATTCCCGGCGCCAGGTTGCGTATCGTCCATTTGCACGGTTATGACTGCGCCATCGAATTGATTCAATACCTGTCGCCGATTGGGAAGCCGCTCGACACGCGGACGTGCGATACAGGGAGTGCCCATATCGCTTTCATCGTCGATGACATGGAAGCGACCTATCGTGACCTCCGTCGTAAAGGCGTTCGGTTTAAGTCAGAGCCGGTCGTTACAGGCACAGAAGTGGGAACAATTGTGAAGTCGGTGTATTTCTTGGATCCGGATGGCATCACACTGGAGTTGGTAGAAATCGGTAAGAAATGAGAAAGGGAGCGCTTATGAGTCAGAAAGTACGCCTCGGTATTGTTGGGTCTGGTTTTATGGGGCAACTTGCGCACATCGCCAACTATGCGACAATCGACGATTGCGAATTGGTTGCGCTCGCGGAAGGGAGATCCGAAACCGCACAGGCGATTGCGCAACGCTACGGCATTCGTGAGGTCTATCCGAATCATCGTGAAATGCTAGAGAAAGCGGAGATCGACGGAGTCGTTGCGGTGATGGGATTTCACCTGTATCACACGCTAGTTGCTGACATCCTTGAGGCTGGAAAGCCGACGGCGACGGAGAAGCCGATCTGCCTCCAATCGGACTCCGCGCGGAAGTTGGTCGGGCTCGCGGAGGGGAAGGGCTTGCTCTATCAGGTCGGCTACATGAAGCGTCATGATCCGGCATCGAAGATTGTTCGCAAAACGGTGCAGAATTGGAAAGTCTCCGGTGAAATGGGCGATATGACTTATGTCCGCATCGCAATGCCGTCCGGCGATTGGATTTATGAGCATGAGCGACCCATCGATAAGGGCGACGCGCCCGCAACCTATGACGGGCAGGTCAGCGAAACCGCGCCGGCATGGATGGGAGAACTCGGCAGGCAGTATATCGGCTTTATCAACTTTTATATCCATCAAGTCAATCTCTTGCGGTATCTCATCGGTGAAGATTACACGGTCACGTATGTCGATCCGCGTTCACGCATCCTCGTTGCCATCTCCGATAGCGGCGTGCCGTGCACGCTGGAGATGGCGCCGTGTGGGTTGCGGAATCGGTGGGAGGAGTCTTACCGCATCTGTTTCGATGGTGGACGAATCGACCTTCAGCTTCCTGCACCGATGGCACGACAACGCGCCGGCGATGTGGCAATCTATACCGGCTCCGGGTTTGGAGACGGTACCGAACCGCAGGAAATCCGTCCCCTGATTCCCCAACGTTGGGCGTTCCTTGAGCAAGCGCGGCACTTCGTCCACTGTTTGAAAACGGGAAGTCCGACAATCGCACCGGCGTCCGATGCCATCAAAGACCTGGAGGTGTCAGAGCAATATATCCGTCTTTTGATGGGCGCCGAGGGGAATTCGGCGTCGACTTGAAATGCCAGTTCTGTTCACAGAGTGATCATCTCAATGAGGTGGGCGTCCGATAGCCTATCACGCATGTCAGGGTCGTTGCTGGTCACGATGACCTGATGGACTTCAGCAAGCTGATGGATGAACGAGATCATCGTGTCCTTGCGCTCTGGGTCGAGGTGGAGGGTGGGGTCATCGAAGACAAAGAATCCCGGGTTGCCCAACGTCTTTGATAACGCCGCTTTGAAGCAGAGGTAGAGGATCATCTTTTCGCTACCGCTGAGCAGCATCAGGTTTCGCTCGACACCTTCGACCTTGAGAGTGGGAAGCAGGTGCTGGCTTTTGAGATCTACCTGCGCAAATTGAAACAGGTTCATCCGCTTTAACCAGTAGTGAAGTTCTTCCTCGGCGGGTTGCAGAATGGTTCGCTGGAGGGAGGCAATCGTCTTTTCAACGCCGTCACAGGCGAGTTCAAAGCTCAGGCGAGTTCGCAAAATCTGATTCGCTTGCTGCTGCGCGCGCTGTAATTCTTCGAGCTTGTGCACTATCACCGCCTCCTCTGTACTGAGTACGACAAGCCGACGTCGCAAGCTCTCGATGCGATGTTTGATTTGGTGTCGGCGTTCGGCGATTTGCGCCAGATCGGAAGCCTCATCCGTTATCCGGTCTGGAGTCGGCTGCAACGCACGCAACCGCTCGGCAACCCCGTTGAATTCGCCCTGGAGGTCCGCAAGTTGCGGTTCAATCCGTTTCAGCATCTTAACTTTGCTCTGCAACCGTTGATGCCGCTGGCTGAGCTCGCGCAGGGCATTGACATTCGTCGTGTATTCATCGAGGCTCTTCTGCTGCGTCTCAAGCTCCTGCTGATGTGCCGCCGTCGTCGATTCCTTTTCTGCGATGATCTTCGCGACGATCTCTTGTTGAACTGGCTGGTGGCAGGTGGGGCAGTGTCCGTGATCGCTGTTGATCAGCTGGCGTAACACTTCACATTCCGCCGTGAGCGCTTGAATTTGGCTTGTCAGGCTACCAATCTGTCGAATGATTTCTTCCCGCTGTCCCTCCAACTCTTTTGCGCCGGCGGTCGCCGACTCAATTTCCTGAATCGCGGCACGTAGGTGGCCGACATCGTCGAATCCGCTGAGCACCTGAGACCGTTCCTGAAGGAGCGTATCGATCTGCTGTTGAAGCCGAGTGTGTATCTGATTCAGTTGCGCCATTAGCGTCGCGTCATGACCGTCGCCTCCTTGGCTTGACAGCAATTCATATTCACCTTCCAGCTTCTTCACTTCTGCCTCGACTCGCTCGATTTCATCACGATGGCTTTTGACGGTCGTCACCCGCAGGCTGCGCTGATGCTCCTGAACACGCTTCTCCTCCCGTTTGGCGATGCGCCGTCCGTCAATGAAACGTTGTCGAACTTGCATCAACTGATCGATGCCGAGCAGCGCGTATAGAATATCCCGGCGATCCGCGGGTTGCCGAGCGAGGAACTCAAAGATCTCTCCCTCTCTCAGAAAGGTTGCGGCCCCAAGGTGGTGATAGCTGAAATGGAACATCTTTCTGAGATCTGCTTCTACCGAACGCTTGCCGGTGAAGAGAATCCGCCAACGCCCATTTTCCTTCTGGCGAAGTTGCACTTCCCCGTGGGTTGCCCGAAAGAGTTGATAACTTTGCCCTTGATGGCAAAAACTAAGCCCCGCCGTACCGCTACGTGCGCCGGATTGAGTCAGCGCCGATAGGGGCACTTTGGGGGCAATCGGCTTGCCCGTCAGCGTGAAAAAAATCGCATTCACAAGCGTGCTCTTCCCACTAAAATTGGGACCGAAGATCAGGTTCACGCCGTCGCTGAGGTCGAAATCCCTTCGGTCGAAGCATCCGAAAGATTTGAGGATGATACGCTCAAGTCGCATACGTCATTCTCCGGATTTCTCATCAATCATGTCATAAAGCATCTGCACGGTCACTTTATCCACACCGTGCTCAAGGGCAAAGCGAAACGCCTGAACGACAGCGGAGATTTCTGCCCCGCCGAGTATCGAGTGATATTTACTCTCGCTCTCGGCCAAATTTTCAACTTCTCGCTCATAGATTTCAACCAGTTCGTTTTCAAGAGTGGAGGGCATGGTTCAGTCTAACTCCTTGATTGCAGATGGGTTGATGCAATCTGAATAAACATATTATAATTTGCCGAGGTCAAGATAGCGAGTTATTAAGTGCGGATAACTGCAGTTGAAATTTCCACAACCGTTATAGACAAGCTAGAATTCAAGCATCATGTCACTGAGGACGAAGTGCGCCAGGTGCTTCTCTATGATGAACAGCTTATTGTTTACCGCACCGGCAGAGGCAAGAGACGACAGCGGAATAAAAAACAGGAACGGCGTTATCTTACGACTTTTTCACTTAGCCCTGATCTAAAGATCGGGCTGATAGCTCAAGTCCACTGAAGTGGACTCGGATTGTTCGTTTTAGTCGTCTTCAGACGACTTTGGCTTTGAGCTAGGTCGGCTGCCCCCTCAAAGTTCGGGGCAAGCACCCTCCCTCGAAGCTTACCTCGAAGCTTACTTCGAAGCACCACAGGCACTCCTTTCAGTCGCTTACCTCGAAGCTTACCTCGAAGCTTACCTCGAAGCACCACAGGCACCCTCTCAGCCGAGGGC
>JAPUIP010000454.1 GCA_027296925.1 Candidatus Poribacteria bacterium
TTCAAAGCGGGCGGCTGCACTTCTTCCAGCTTGATCCCGCCGCTCTTATAGTGTTGCGTTATCTGTCTCATAGAAGCTTTTGCGCCCAAGACGGGTTGATACCTCCCGCACTTGAGTTCGCAGGGTACCTCCGCTCAGACAAAGATATCTTAAGTTTGCGGCTCTGCATTTGCTCTTTAGCCTTGGCTGCGCAATCGACTACCGTAGCTGTTAGTGCGCTTTTGCTCCCTTCCCTAGTTGCCAATACACAGCTCAACATGCCCTAGTCGCTCCACCCCGCCGTGCTAAAGGTCATATTTCCAAGAAGATACACTTCTCCCAATTAGGGACTCGAGTTCGGATTTTTCCGGGAGATATTTTGAGCGGAGGAACTTGACATCCTCCGTCTTGATTGCAAACCGGCCCAATAAGTCAAAAGTATCAAGGATCTTTCCTAGCCGGCTTCTTATTATCTTCCTAGAAAATGGGTCCGCATAGTAAGCCAACACTATCCGGGTATAACTCCAGCTTGGGTGCACACGTTCCCTGAGACCTTCAGGCTGAAACTGCGGATCGAGGTTCAGAAACTGATAGACGTCACGGAGAGTCCTCTCCGGGAATTTCTGAACGTCCTCTTCGAAGATAAGAACACGCATTCTGTTTTCCGGAACATACCGCCTCCACAATTTCAAATATCGTGCGTAGTAACCACCCTCCAGTATCCGTATCTTTGGATGCTGGACGGCGGTCTCCTTTAGCCCCAATAACGGCGACACCGTTCCTTCTTTTCGTCGCATGCGGTGGAAATATGCCGAAACAGCCCTCCGTACCGGATCGCGTAATATGACTAGTATCTTAATGTTTGGTAGCTCAGTAGTTATCAATTCTGGGATCGTTGGCAAGGAGCGGTCTACCTCCAGTTTGCGCGACTGGTTGTACCAATATGGAACGTTGTCGTAGAAGTACGTTGGTGACGCTTCTCCAGTTATTTTTGAGCGATCTAAGCCTGCGAAATGACTGTAATACCAGTCCTTGCCATTTCGATAATTTTCTGCCGAGCCAAAAAAATGGATCTCCTTCTCCTTAGGCGGATCGACCTGAGGATGTTGTTGTAACATCCTCCAAAGCCAGGTTGTCCCAGCCTTTTGTGCGCCAATGATCAGAAAGTCCGGCTTGTTAGTAGCCGATCTAGAAGTACTCATTACTAGCCTCAACTTCGGATACGAACGATCGCCGACCCTTGATCAATAAACCATGGCGACTGTCGCGTCCCGCCCCCTCGTACCCCGTTTCATGACGCTGCTCCGCGCGGGAGATGCCGATCTGCCATGCCTTGCTAATGTCCGTGCCCTCCCCCCTTCTGAAGGGGCGGGGCGGATCGTCCGGTGTTGGCTCATCTCCCTCTAGAATCATGAGTGGCTCCGCGTCGGTCAGTTCATGCCGGCGTGCCGCATAAACCGCCGGAGCCTGTCATCCCGACCAGGCCTGGCGATGGGCGGTAGTAGTCGCCCGGCGAATAGGGACAAACATCAGTGCGCGACCCCCACCAGGTCCGCCACGTGGCATCCCTCACGGTGACCATCCGCTTGTAACGCATCCAAGAATTTGGTGACGGGAGCCAAGACCCAATGCATGGGTGTACCGGTTGAGCGAACCAGTACGATGGGTAATGAAACGGCTTACACTTCGCAGCATCAGCTACTTCAACCACGAAAAGGCGCGGCCTCACTCGGATCCCGTGCCGATTCCCCCGGTGAGCTCTCCCTTGGCGGCAGTATGCCTTGGCAAGCCACTCCCCAATGTAGGTCGACCAGCTCATCGTTCAGTTTGTCAACGTCGTACTCTGCTTCAATCCGTCGGCGACCAGCGCGGCCCATCGCAGCCCATGTTTCCGGATGGTCGATCAGGTACGCTAAGCGATCTGCCAGGCCGTCTACATCCCGTTCCGGCAAAAGGAACCCCGACACGCCGTCCTGAATCAACTCTGGTATGCCGCTGTGCTGCGTACTGACCACCGGCAAGCCCACGGCCATTGCTTCCATTAGTACCACCGGTATCCCCTCCTGATCACCGCCTTTCGAGGTGACGCTTGGCGCAAGAAGAATATGCGAGTCCTTCAGTGTTTGAACAACTTCCTCGTGCCCCTTCCATCCGAGTAGGTGCACGAAGCTGGTAATGCCAAGGTCCGTGCTCAACTGTTCGAGGTAATCACGTAGAGGCCCATCCCCGATCACATTGTAGATTATATTGTTCCTCGTGTTCGCTATCTCTGCTATTGCCCGGATACCGTACTCGATACCCTTCTTTTCCACCAGCCGGGCGACACTTACAAAACGTACGATGCCATCTCTGTTCAGTTTTCTGGTGCTAAAGGAAAACCTTCTGCAATCAACACCCATTCTGTGCACTGCTATCTTATTGCTGACACATCCGAACTCGATCAGACGCCGTCTCCAATGTTCGCTTATAGGGAGAAAAAAATCTCCCGCTTGGAACAACGATACGTAAACATGTGTACCTGCGGACCGCAAATGCGTGGTAATGTCGTAACCATGAAATGTCGTAACTAATCGCCCAGAAAGAGCGCCGACATTTCGTAACTGCATTCCGAACAATCCGTTTGGCCCGAAGTGCGCATGGATCACGTCATAATGCTTTGTGCCCAACCGATGCAAGGTTAACGCTGCGTAAAGCAGCCGCAGCGAGCCCGCCGCTCCGCTACGACGCATTGCATCAAGTACACGAAGCACGACTCGTGGTGCGCGCCATCCGTAGGCAAGCATCAGACCCAAGGTCTTCACCACGCGAAGGAGGAAATTTGAGGACCCATGAAGGCGGTGCGTGCGCTGCATCAAACCGTACTGGTTGACCGCGGGTGGTATGTTATATTTGATGCCACCGCTCGTGGTGTAAATATCTACTAAATGGCCGCGGGCAGCCATGCCGACGATTTCGTTCACTATGAATGTCTCAGTCACTTGCGGAAACGCGCCGACAATGTAGGCGATACTGATAGGTGGTTTCCCTGCCTTCCCGGAATGGCCGCAGTTGGAGGTCGTGGTCACGGCAATGCTCTCAGTCGACCCATGCCGGCAGTCCTAGAATCCGTCGCTTGATCTGGCGCAGGCCCCTGTACGCAGCGGTGCTCGAAAGGACTGTCCGCAGCCGAGGCAGGTATTGGCGCCCGAAGATTCGATATACTAGGAAATAGGTGGCGGCCCGGTGCACCGGTGAACGAATGTTGTTGGTGCGCCCGTAATTGACGTTGGCGAAAAAGCGCATGCCCTTCTGGCGCAGCTCCGCTGCGCGCTCCGGAGCGAGCTCGCACACGAGCGCCAAAAGATCGAGCGAGTCCTCGCACCATTCTCTTACCCGGGCCACGTGCGTCCGCTGGCCGTGATGCGAACGCGCGCTTGCCTTCACCGCCTCAACGTCCACGCGGCCGGAGCTTGCTGCCTGCCGTGCGATGGCCGTAACGTCCTGAAACAGATTGTGCCTCGAGCGCAGTCCACCGATGTCTCTGAGACCTCGCGCATTGAACAGCGTGTTGCAGAGGTAAATGGAGGTTTTATTCTCGAACCACGCGAGGAAGAACTCGCCGGTCGACGCGCCGGTAACTCTGTTGCGCATCTCCCGAATGACCATGCCATCCGCATTGATGATACGCACGCCGGTGCGGATGACACCAAAGTGGGTTTGATGCCCCGCTGCCTGCAGGCAGGTCTCGACGAAGTCCGGGTCGATCATGTCGTCGTCGTGAAGTAATGAGAAGTACGCACCACGGGCTTGTTGGAGACAAAAGTTGAAATTGTCGTTCGGCGTGACGGGCGGCTGCTGCTTGAAGTAGCGGATGCGCGGATCGTCATAAGACTTGACCACTGCCTGCGTGTCGTCCGTGGACCCGTTGTCTGATACGACAACCTCGATCTCCGGATAAGTTTGCGCGAGCGCACTTTCTAGGGTTTCAGGTAGATAGCTCCGGGCACGGTTGTACGTCGGAATGCCGATGGTGATTAAAGGGTACGTTTGCATTGTTTACGCTAATTTACCGCTGCTCGCCCCATAATGAAGGGGCAATTCCAATCTGATGTCTGATGCATCGGGGCGCAATTGTAATCGCTTCCCGCATGCCTTTCGAGTGACAAATTTCGGTACTCACCCTGATGGTAGCCCCGCCGATTCTTAGGGATAGGTCTGTGTGAGCGCTCTTAAGCGCGTCTTGTAAGTGATTGCGGGCTCGGTTGTAGGTAGGGATGCCGATTATGACAAGGGGATATTTTGGAGTTGCGATTTCACTGCAGAGTCTCTTCGTCTTCCGGCTGCAAATTCGCTAAGACACATCGCCTCTGGTCGTTTATTTAAGCCCGGCCGTAATGATAAGTGCCTTAGACTGTGAGATGCGTCGAAGACTTGGCCCGCCTCGGGCGCCTAGCTTCACCGGTTTCAAGGATAGTGTCTCGGTAGATGCAGACGTTATTGCCGATCTTGGCTGGCCCGCCGGCCTTTCTTTGGAAAATAACAGCCCTTTCGTCTATGAAAACTCCGGTTCCGAGTTGTAGATCTCTATGGTAGATCGTTACGCTTGGGGCAATGTAGCCCCGCGTTCGCCAGCGCAGCTCTTCTTTACGGCCATGGGCTGACACCATAGCGTCGCCGAGCTAGGCTGCCATCAATACTATTAATATCATTATCGCACCGGCCAAACGGCTCCGCCAATCCTTAAGCGCATAGATCACGGGATCGTCGTGCATCTGTCCTCGTCGCGTCACCAGCCATATGCGAGCCAACCAGTACATCAGAAGCGGGCACAGGAGCCACACGGCCTGCGGATAAGTGTACCCGCGCACTATTTCCGGACTGTTTACGTATAGAGCCAATACCAAGACGGCTATTAAGCCGCTGGAAGTTCCGAGGGCCATGAGCGTATCGAGATCCACCACTTCGTAGCGACGACCATCTGCCGCCGCTTGTCCTGAGTCATGAAGCACAAGGAGTTCCGCGTAACGCTTAATTATGGCAAGACAGAAAAACAGAAAGGTCGAAAAGGCCATCAGCCAAAACGATGGCATATCAGGAATGACCGCGGCGCCGGCTATTATCCGAATCGTGTAGAGTCCTGCGAGCACCAATACGTCCAATATAGTGACTCTCTTGAGCCGCAGGGAATATGCCATCGTAACGAGATAATAAATAGCTAGAGCGAATAGGAACTCTACCGGCAGAAAAAGGGCGACACCGAAAGCCGCCAGCAGAAGCATTGGGATCAGTAGGATCGCGTGCCCAATGGGAAAAGCACCCGCCGCGAGCGGCCGAAAACGCTTCTGAGGATGGCGCCGATCCGACTCCAAATCAAACAAGTCATTGAGCAGGTAAACGCTGGATGCGCAGAGGCAAAAGGACAGGAAACCAACTGTGGTCTGTACAATCAGCGGAAGGTTCGCCCATTCGTGCGCTGCGAAAAGGTGGACAAACAGCAAGAGATTCTTCACCCACTGGTGCGGACGCATGGCGCGCAGGTACACCTTCATTCCCCGTTGCCCATCGTCGAATACCCGTTCGATGATGGCAACTTGCCGTACAGCGGATTGGATCCCGCGTTCAGGATTCACCAAGATCGCCCGGCGCGCGTGGGGCCAGACCTTCAGATCAGCACGTGAATTGCCAGCGTAATCGAACGCTCGCTCACCGAACTTATCGCGCAACTGCTCCAATTTTCTAAGGCCAGAAAGATTAGTCCGATCGTCGCTAGCCATAACGCCATTGAACAAGCCGAGGTAGTCGGCAATTTTTTGTGCAAACTTGATGTGCGAGGCGGTGGTCAAAACCAAACGACGGCCATGGTTGTGCTGTTCCCGAAGATAGTCGAGGAAAGCTTTGTGGTAAGGCAGCACACTAACGTCCAGTTCGACACGCTTAGCGATCTGTTGTTTTAAATGTGCCTTTCCTTTCAGCAGCCAGAAGGGGACAAAGGCGACAAACACAATGTTGCACTTCAGCAAGGCAAAGAAAGATTCGATCAAGATATCGGTCTTTACCAGAGTTCCGTCCAGATCGACGCAAAGCGGGACATCGCTCCCGGAATTGTAGTTACCAAGTGCCTCGGGCTGTTGTTCCATCGTCCCCTTGCCTTGCGCTCGCCTGACGGTCAAGAAATCCGGTTAGTTCGCCCTTGCCTGATGCGCAAGCGCCGAGCCAAGTCGGAGCGCATTCGTGCCTGGGGATCGATCTCGTCGAGGACCGCGCGAAAGGCCTCCAGCTTCGGGTACATCGCCTCGAACGCCAGTGGCGACAGCCGAGAGTCCTTCGCGAGATAGATGCGCCCGCCATTGTCAAGGGTGATGCGTTCCAGGCGGGCGAGTAATTCCTCAGTCCCCGGCCGGCGTGGAAAATCCAGCGCGAGGGTGTAACCGCGTATGGGAAACGACAGATAACCACGCCCTTCACTGCCCAACGTCTTTAACACCGCCAAGAAGGAAGCAGAGCGCGAACAAGATATCTCCTCAAGGAGACGCGGGATGCCCACCGCGCTGGCGGCATCAGGCAAGACGCATTGAAACTGGTAAAACCCACGCCTTCCATAGACCCGATTCCAATCGAGAACGGCGTCGAGAGGGTAAAAAAAGCGTTCGAGAGGCACGAGTCGCTCCCGAGCGCCCGTAGGCACTCGGTGGTAATACCAGCCGTTGAATTCGCTAACGACGCGTGGATTGATCGCGAATGCTTGAAAGTCCAGCGGCACCCGGAGCCGCTTTGCCCGGCGATCAGGCATGCCCGTCGGTGTCAGTTCGGCGGTCCCCAGAATGCCGCGACCGAGGCTGGCGCCGCGCGCGAGCGCGTCGATCCAGCCGACGGAAAAGGTTGCAGTCGCGCGCACCCTCTCGAACGTTGCGAAGAACGCATCGAGATCCGGCATCCGCTCCTCACGCAGCTCAACTGCATTCGATGGGACGCGCTGCATGTTGAAGCATACCCGCAGCATGATACCGGTGAGCCCTATGCCACCGATAGTCGCAGCAAACAAATCCGGCCGACTTTCCGGCGAGATTCGTACGACCTCTCCCGAGGGCAACAGCAGATCGATCCATCGCACGTGATCACCAAAGCTACCCGAGCGGTCGTGGTTCTTACCATGCACGTCATTGGCCACCGCACCACCGATGGTAGTGAAACCAGTACCAGGGCTCACGGGGACCACATACCCACGCGGAAGGAACTCCGCAAGCAAGTCGTGGAAGGCTAACCCAGGCCCGCAGACCAGGGTCCCGCTGTCGGCCTCGAAGGATTCGACTCGGTTGAGAAGCGCGGTCAACACGGTACGCCCCCCACTGTTCAAGGCGACGTCGCCGTAGCTGCGACCGCCGCCAAAAGCGATAATGCCTCGATTGTCTGCGGCGCGGATGGCTTCGATTACTTCGTCGGCCCCTTCCGGTGCGCAAGCGATAACCGAGGCGTACGCCGCACGTCCCCACCCATTGAGTGTCATTGGTTCCCAGTTCACTGATTCACCACAGGTTCCACCCAACCTACCAGGATTGGTCATTCGTGCGCTAGCAACGCCACGGCCAGCAGGACGACGCGACAGAGCTAGCTAGCAAGCCACAAAGTGATTGGTGCATCATCACCCGCTGTTGTGAAAACAATAACGTCGACGGCCTTCCCAAGACCGCTCTGAAGCCACCGCCGCTCGCTTACCGAGGTCTAAGGACAGTTTGTCATGTCCATTACCAGACAACGACCCAAATTGAACTTCAACGAACCGCACGCCTAGTACCTAAGTTCTTGTACTCCTGATAGGCTTCATAAAGCATGTCTTTGTC
>JAPUIP010000455.1 GCA_027296925.1 Candidatus Poribacteria bacterium
GGTTCACGTTGCGGTGGGGCATCGTAGATTGCATCGAAGATGTCCCCATCCAGATCTGTAAAGAAATTGCCCGCGTCGGCATCGGCAGTGATAAATGTGAAACAGATGAACAGGGCCAATGGAAGCATGGGAGGGGGAAAAGATAAACGGCTGGCAACGAATACCATTTCGCGTTTCATAGCGTCACTGAGTTTGATGCCAAGCGGCTCTACGTTTCATGTTTTGCACCGGGCAGTTTCGCAATCTCGTCTAAACGGACCGGCTTGATAATCGGACGAGCCGTGAACGTGCCGACAGTATCAACCTGCTTACCTGTCTCACGAGCAATCATCTCCGCAACGATCCGCTCACACATCCGTCCCTGACACAATCCCATACCTGTTCGAGTTCGTGCTTTTAGGGCGTTGACGTCAACCGCGCCGCTATGGATGGCATCCCTGATGTCGCCCGCAATGACCTCCTCACAGCGACCGTGGTTCCTCCCTTCGATGCGTACAGCGAAAGACACGGGTATCTGTTGCAATCAGCGCCGCCGCAATGGTTTCCCCATCATAGGCAATCGCTTTTTCGCCATTAATCTCGATTTCGAGGCAATTCCCGCTTTCGACTATTTTGTCTTCGGTCTGAAAAACTCGCATCGGGATGATGAAAAGGGTTGTGTTAGTTGGGCGGATAAATGGTAAGCGGGTAACAGAAGCGAGGTGGTGGGGCGTACTGGATTTGAACCAGTGACTTCTACCGTGTGAAGGTAGCGCTCGTACCCCTGAGCTAACGCCCCGTTAGCAAGAATGACAGTGGAAGGAAGAAATGGTAATGACGGAAAGGAGTTGGTGGGCCCACTAGGGTTTGAACCTAGGACCAGCCGGTTATGAGCCGGCGGCTCTGACCACTGAGCTATGGGCCCATCTTGAATTGCGCGATTATTATAAGGGCTTGCGGTGGATTTGTCAATAGAAATTTCGGCGAATACTTCCGGCAGGCGCCTCCGAAAAACACCGCCGGCACAACATCCCCAAATCATCTGACAGTCTCCATCCGCTAATCCAGAAAACCGCGTAACTTCTGGCTGCGAACGGGATGACGCAATTTTCGTAGCGCCTTTGCTTCGATCTGACGTATCCGTTCACGGGTCACTTGGAACTCTGTCCCGACCTCCTCTAGCGTTCGGGGATAGCCATCCCCAATCCCAAATCTCAGTCGGATGACCGCTTTCTCACGTTCTGTCAACGTACAGAGTACCTCTTCGATACGCTCCTGAAGCATTGTAAATACTGCTTCGTTGGCAGGACATGTGGCATCTTTGTCCTCAATAAAATCGCCGAGTTGGCTGTCCTCTTCCTCACCCACCGGGGTTTCTAAGGAGATGGGTTCCTGGGCAATCCGAAACACCTGTCTCACTTTATCAACAGGTATCTTCATTTCGTCAGCAATCTCTTCGGGTATTGGTTCGCGCCCTCTTTCCTGGACGAGGTAGCGGGAAGTGCGGATGAGTTTGTTAATTGTCTCGATCATGTGAACGGGGATACGAATGGTACGCGCTTGATCGGCGATAGCACGGGTAATCCCCTGCCGGATCCACCACGTCGCATAAGTGCTAAATTTGTAGCCGCGCCGATACTCGAATTTGTCCACGGCCTTCATCAAACCGATGTTCCCCTCCTGGATCAGATCGAGAAACGTCAAGCCCGGTGTGCGATTCCTATACTTCTTTGCAATGCTGACGACGAGGCGAAGATTCGACTCGACAATGGACATCTTTGCCTCCTGCGCATCCGTTTCTCCCCTACATATTCGCCGGGTGACGCAAGCAAGCTGCTCACGCGAAGAGCCAATTTCGCGCTCCAGTCTTTTGATGGTTCGCCTTGCCTTGACAATTTCCCGGTTACATTGCTGGAACGCTTCCATTCGAGTTAAATCCGGCCGCTCTACTTTACCGAAAGCATAATCACGAACATACTGACAGATCTCATCGGCAGGCATGTTGCGCGATTTCTCAATCTGTGTAATTTTCCTTTCGAGGTCCGCCATGTGGTTAGCGATATCTTTAATCTTACCTGTAATTTTGCTGATTTCCTCACGATTGATTTTGAGTTGCTTGAGGGTCTCCGCCAATGCTGCATGATTGCATTCAAGTCTTGTCCGAAGGGCCTTTTCTTCCTCAAAGGAAAGCCCTCCATATTGGAGCTTGCGCTCCTGGAGGCGCATTTCTAACTCAATATCCTTCAAGTAGTTCATCAACTCTCTTGCGATTTTGAGATACTTCTCTTCCTTATCTTCAGCAGATTCACTTGAGACCGGCATCGCAATGACGTCGGAAGCCCTCTTCTTGCCCGTCAAAACCTGATTGAGAAGTTTCCGTACCTCCGCAATCGCAAGGGGAGTTTCAAATATTGCCTCCTCAACGGCCAGATGCCCTTCCTCAATCTGCCTCGATAAGGTAACCTCTTGTTGCTTCGAGAGCAACGGAATACTTCCCATCTCTCGCAGGTACACCTTAACCGGGTCATCAACCTTATCAAGCTTACTTGGGCTAAAATCCAGTGGCACATCACCATAATCGCCGTCGCTGTAGTCCACACCGTTACAGTAATCGGTCGTATTATAATCAACTGCTTGATTGATACCTTTGAAGTTCATTGCTAAATCTCCCTCATCAAGGTCTGCTGGATTCTCCGGAAGGTTTATTTCTTCCAAGTCTGTTCGAAATAGGTCGTCGAGGTTATCAGGCGGTGAAGGATCCGGTTGCTCGCCATATTCAAGATAGCTTTTTTCTTTTTCGAGATCGATCAAGCGATCATCCATATTACTCATTGAAGCCATCCTCATTCATTCTTCTATCCCCTTTCTCAACAAGAACGGGGATTAACGGGCGAATCGCCTTCTCCGATTTGAAAGTTCAACGAGTTCGACAAGGGTTTCTTTGCTGTTATTCCCTTGTGTCAAGGCAACAGAACGCCTCATGCGTTCAATATCACGTAAGAGGAAGTCTTTCAGCTTTTTCAGACAACCATCCACGCGTGTCTTCAAAT
>JAPUIP010000456.1 GCA_027296925.1 Candidatus Poribacteria bacterium
ACTTGTTTTCCGTCTTCGTCAATCTTTGTGCCAAACGCCTTTTGAATCTGCCTCAAGGTGAAGGGGAATGTGCAGATGCCCGACTTGTATCCATTGCGTAGGTCAACTAAATAAAGATAAATCAGTTGAGCGGTGCTTGAGGTGTTGACATGGGCGAGTTTCACAGCGAGATTAAGCTGTATCGGTCTAAACTCAAAACCGAGTCGGGGCTGGTGTTTCTCTTCGGTTTCTTGAGAAAGATTGGTAGGCTGGTTATCGGAAATAGGGTCGGAATGGAATGTAAGCATGGTAGTCGTCTCCTACTGTAGAATGTTGAAATCACTGGACAAAGGAGACTAATCCGACTATAATATCTCTACCAAAAGTATATTATGTCGGATTGATCTCCGTTGATCGTCCTTGCGCCTTGTGCGCTTGAAAAACCCTCAGGTTGATTACTTGAGGGTTTTTTAATTCTATTGTCATCCAGTATACTAGATTCGGAAAAAAAGATCAAGTAAATTTTATGATATTTTTTGTCCCTCCTCTTTGCTAGCCTGTCGTCGTTCTAATACACTAAGGACGTTTGAGCTGCGCCCAGGTCGTGGCAAGCTTGCCTATGATAGTACCCACCATTATTCGTGTCCAGTCTTTCCACTTACCCCAAACCGACATGCTTATTCCCCCACATGATTTTCTACCATCCTAGCACGTGAAGCGAAAAACGACACAAAAAACTCCGGTAACTTCCTTGTTAATCATTTTCCCCGCCTTCGCAAACCGAGATGAACAGCTGCGTATGCCTTCCGCCAGTTCACGCGTTCTTCTTCGGCAGACTGCTTAGACGGACACGACATCACGAGGACATTATTTCGATAAATATCCCACCACGGATTCGTCAAAATCTGATTTTTATCCTCATACTTTCTCACTTCAAAAATTGGCATTAACCCGCTCTGGCAACTCCTTTGCTCGATCATTTCCTCGCCAACTTATTGTCCCAAATGGTATCATCCACGCTTGCCTCGATCGCTTTGACTGTGCTGGTTTGCAGCGATTCGAGGTGGTGTGCGGTCTAGCTTTGCGGCTAGGCCGCTTTTTTCATTTTCACAAATTCGTCCGTCTTGATTCCTGAGACTTCCTCAATCCGATTGATCTCATCGATTGTCCAGTGAGATAGCCCCTGCAACTTTCTGGAAAACGTCGTATAGTGCATGTCCAACGCCTTCGCGGTGTCCTTCAGACGCTTGTATAGCAAACCTCTCAGCCGTGCATTATCTACTATAACCATAATTTAGTCACCTCTTGCCCGTATTATACCACTTACATAACATAATGTCCAAATTTTCTTCGTAAAAGTTCTGTTTTAGGAGAAATAGTCTATTTTATACTGCCTTTATGCTTGGCACTATACCCAATATATGATATAATACCGTTAACAATTAAGGTTAGACAAAAAAGTAGCCCGCTGATGCTCTCTGTTTTTAACATCAACGAGGCAGTAACTCAATCATAATCTTTGAAGGAGAAAATTGTATCATGTACCTCGAAAACCGTCAACTCGATTTATCCAAAATCTGCGTTGACCTAAACCTACAACCCAACCTACGAAACGAAAGGTCATGCGCCATCGGTCACTCACTGGTTGAAGGCATCAATGCTACGACGGACGCAACCGTGTATTTCGTTCCTGACACTGCTGAATCAACTGAGAAATGCCGCGTGATTCTTCATGACCACCTTGCCGCGTGTACTTGCAGTGATTGGCAAGTCCATCACCGAGACGGCATTTATATCAACCCTATGTCCTCGGCTTGGATTTGTCCGCATGGGGCAAGCGTTCTCTTATCCTTGGGACGCTCCGACACCTACCTCGACTTTGTTAAATTGGAGCTACTCGGTGCTACGCATCACGCGTGATATCCTCCGGGGTTCAAGTGTCGGACTCATCGCCATCAATAAGCAAGATCCAGATCAGTACAATCGAACAGGAGGACTTGACTTCTCGATTCGTCCAAACGACGGGTTTGAGGTGCGTGGGCTGTGGGCTCGGACGTTCGACTCAGAGGAAACCCCCGGCCGACAGGATGCGTGGTACCTCGGTTCCAGCTGGCGGCATGATCAGTTCGATGCGCAAGGTTCATATGCGGACATCGGCGACGATTTCAACCCCGCAGTTGGATTTGTGCGGCGACAGGGAAGCCGGCGCATCCAGGGCGAGATGGACTATAGCCCGTGGATACGCAAATTCGGGATTCGCCAAATTCGGGTGGGGCCGGAGTTTGATTATATCCTTACGCAAGATAATGAACTCGAAACCCGCGACCTCACACTCAGCGGTCGAATGGAACTGAACAACAGCGGGCGGATTGGCTTTCGAGTCCAGCGCACCAAAGAGGTTCTCGACGAGGATTTCGACATCCGCGATGATGTGATTATCCCCACCGGCGACTACGAGTTCACATCATTTCGCGCTTCAATCGATTCCGATGATAGCAAAATGATTGCGGGCCGATTTAGCGTGACTTTTGGCGATTTCTTCAACGGCACAAGACGCGGTTTCGACATCGACGTCAGTTTCAAACCGAGTGGGCGGCTGGCTCTCGAATCCCAATACCAATTTGACCGGGTCTCTTTGCCCGCCAGCACTTTCAATGTGAATGTGGTGGCATCCCGCATCGCCTATTCCTTCTCCACAACGCTTTTTGCGAAACTGTTTGCACAGTGGAATAGTGAGAGCGATGTCATTTCTACCAATTTCTTGCTCAATTATATCTATCGTCCCGGCAGTGATTTCTACCTCGTTTTTAACCAAATTTATGAGAACAACGGTTCGCGAACCGAACTCGCGGAATCGACGCTCATCGGCAAGATGACCTATTGGTGGAACCCGTAGCGTAAACAAAAAAGGCGACTTTTTTGAAGATGGCTTGTCTAAAAGATTAAAAAGGAGTTATTCATGAACTTGCACATGCTCGACTCATCAATTAACGACCATCTGCATCAAGTCATACCTGAACGTGATGAAGTGCTGACCGAAATGGAAGCCTACGCCAAGGAGCGGCGCTTTCCCATTGTCGGTCCGCTTGTCGGACGGGTTCTACATCAACTGGTTCTTATCACCAACCCAACGCGAATCTTCGAGATGGGGTCTGGATTTGGCTACTCCGCGTACTGGATGGCGAAAGCGTTACGAGACGAGTCGGCGAAAATCATCTGCACGGAAGGTTCACAAGATAACGCCGACCGCGCAATGGGCTATTTTCAGCGCGGGGGGATCGCCAATCGAATTGAATATAGGGTCGGTGATGCCCTTGAGATTATCGATGAGACAACGGGCACCTTTGACATCATTTATAACGATATCGACAAAGATGGGTATCCACAAGCCTTCCGCAAAGCCATCCCTCGTCTCCGACACGGCGGACTATTCATCACCGACAATATGTTCCTACGCGGACGGGTGACGACTGACGACACAGATTCGAGAATCCTCGGTGTTCAAGAATTAACGCGGTTGCTCTATGAATCAGACGGAATCTTTAC
This sequence comes from Candidatus Poribacteria bacterium, assembly GCA_027296925.1. GTDB lineage: Bacteria > Poribacteria > WGA-4E > WGA-4E > PCPOR2b > JAPUIP01. The sequence goes on from JAPUIP010000456.1 coordinate 3,526, forward strand.
GACGATTATTCCGCTTCGTGACGGGGTATCTGTGGCGGTCAAACTATGATTTTGCAGACAAATCGAAACCACAACGCCTCATTCAATCGGCAGGTGTAACGACGGATGGACAACGTAATAAGGGGACACTCCCGAGGACGATACAAGCACCGTGAGCAAGAAAACAACGAAAATGTTAGAAGTGGAAGAAAAGGTCGGTGAGCGGCTTGAGGATTGGCTGTGGCAAATGCGCTGGCAGGAGAAAAAGTCTGTTGAGTGGATTGCCCAAACTGCCGGTGTGAGTTACGGTACCATTCGCAATTGGCTGGATTTGTACGGCATCAGAAGACGTTCTTTTAAGGAAGTCTGGGCTGATCCGGACTTCAAAAAGCGGATGGGTCAACGCATCAAACAGGGCTGGAAAGAGAAACTGGCAGACCCATATTTCAGAAAATACCATTCCCAACAGCGGTCGCAAAGAGCAAAAGAGATGTGGCGCGACCCATCAATGAGAGCGAAAATTATCCAATCACAGCAACAAGCACAGAGTCGAGCATCGAAAGACCCGCAACTGAGGGGGCGTCGATCTCAACAATCGTCCCAAAGATTGAAGCAGTTGTGGCAACATCCGGATTACAGAAAGCAACAACTACAGCGGCTTGACGAGTTGCGGAACCAGCGGTGGCAAGACCCGACTCAAAGACGGCGCCAATCCCAGTTAATGTCTCAGATGCTCACAAAGTGGTGGCAAGATAAGGACTACAGAGCACGGCAAT
>JAPUIP010000457.1 GCA_027296925.1 Candidatus Poribacteria bacterium
TCCCAGCGATGAGTGGCGTATGGCGTTTAGCCGTGAATCCCGGCTGACCATTGCCAAACGGCCCAGCACTGAGCCGGAGTCTGCATCTGCAGCGAAGCTCAGCGAGGTGTTCCAGGATTACAAAATTGACATCCGTTGCAATTCCGATGTTTCAGAGTTGAAGGATACTCGCAAAATCGTTGAGGCGACCCTGGCAAATGATCTGCTCAATGCAAGATCCACTTACCGTGACGCTGAGCGAAGGCTTACGATTTCAGTTGAGTATCCTGTGAATGTGATGAACATCAATCCGGAAGTGGGCGAGTTTCAAGTCTGCACCGGGCCCATTATATTGCCCGACCTGGCAACTTGGGACGGTCATGATGTTGAACGCGTATTGCTGGCGCATGCGGCTTTCACCCGGTTTGACGCGGTCGAGTTCATTCTGCGCCGGGAAGTTGAGGCATCAGAAGCGGAGCGCGAATGGCTGGACAAGCCGCGAGGTCGTGATCGTCTAGAACTGTTGGATGAGAACGCCCCGCCGCCCAATTACCCACCTCCGCGTCCCCGACCGACCACATATAACGAAACTTGGGAACTGGAAGCGACCAATGTCCTACTGCGTGCAAGCAACCCGTTCGACAAGCAAGTTGCGAAGGAGACACGGACGCAATGAAAATCACAGCAGTCAAGCTCTACATTCTGGAGCATCCAGAGCGAAAGGGCAGTGGGCATAGGTTAGTGCAAGTCCCAAATTTGCGCCGCATTCAGTACACACACAAAGGCGTACCGAGCCGGCAACCCGCGCGGCAGGCTTTCATCGAAGTACTCACCGATGCCGGCATTGCCGGACGCTGCACGACCGGGATGTCTCCCGGCCAAGTGGAGATTCTGCGAAACCAGGTGCTGGGAGAAAATCCAATGCATCGCGAGAGGCTTTATCAGATGTTGCACAAGGGAACACGCTGGGTCTATCAACCGCCGGGGTGGTTTGGGGATTTTGACAACTGCTTGTGGGATATTGCCGGCAAGGTGGCCGGGCTGCCTGTTTATGCCTTAATCGGTCGAGTGCGGGAGCGATTTCCAGTGTACCTGACGGGCGGGGACGGGACGGTGGAGGACTATTTACAAGCCATCGAACAGGGACGAGAAATGGGAATCGATGCCTACAAATTCCACTCCTACAAAGGGGGCAAGGCGGATATTCCGATTCTTCAGCAAGTCAGGGAAGCCGTTGGACCGGATTACGTCCTGATCCACGACCCGGTCTGTTCCTACACGCTGAGGGAGGCAATTGAGGTGGGACACGTGATGGAGGCGTTGGACTTCGTTTGGCTGGAAGAACCGTTCCACGAACAGAAGATGAATCTCTATCAGGAACTTTGCGGGGAGTTGACCATCCCGGTGATGGCAACGGAGATGCTGATGCACGATATCGGCCTCTCGTCACAGTGGCTCATCCACGGCGCAACGGATCGCCTCCGGGTCAATGCGCGTCATGGCACCACTCAAGTGCTGAAACTGGCGCATTTCGCCGAACTCTATGGCACGAATGTTGAACTCAACGGCCAGGGCGGGCTCTTCGGGTTGCTCCACGCCCATTTGGGTTGCTGCATCGAGAACACGGACTTCTACGAATATTTTTCCACGACTCCAGACGGCAGCCGACGGCAAGGGGAGGACTGGGGGATGGTCAATGCACCGTTGATCACGGAGGGACACATCGGTCCCCCAGATGAACCTGGCTGGGGTGCCACATGGGATGAGGCGCGCTTTCGTTCGTTGGTGGCAGCCGAATATTGAAAGTCTTGTACCATTCAAAATCGCTCCGGACGGTAGGGCGCCAGCATCTCCACACGGACCCCATCAACGATCTCCATCGCAGCCAACTCCCCAACCAACGGCGCCAGCGTCACCCCGCTGTGCATCACGGCGATGTAGAGGTTAGGGACCCGCTGACAAAAGCCTAAGATCGGCAGACCATCGATGGGCATCGGACGGTAACCGACAGGAATGGGCGTGGCTCGCGCCCCGACCAACGCCGGGAGGTAATGGGTCGCTCGACGCAACAGGTCATCGGCATGGGCTTGAGAATCGTCGCGATCTTCGTTCTCTTGTGTGCCTTGCCCCATCCGCAACGTGCCATCGGCGCAGGAACGGAGATGAATCTCTCGCTGGTGTGCATCCACCGCCGGTGCGTGAATGACGGAGACCGTTTGAAGCACACGCGGTGCGTCTTCGATACGGACGATCACGCCTGGGCTTTCCCGTTGTGGAATATTTACACCGGCCTGCCTCGCAAGTGCGGTCGTATGAACCCCAGATGCCAACACGACAACATCGCAAGGCATCGTACCCGTCGATGTCTCCACCGCTTCGAGGTGCTGCTTTCTCCGGTCCAGGCGGCATCCCATGACTGGCGTCCGGGTCTGCACTACCGCCCCACGCTCCTGCGCCCGTTCCAAGCAGGCATCAATCACCCGGTGTGGCTCCACCCGCCCATCAATCTCTGATAAGGATGCAGCCGCCACCGGGCCGGGTTCCAGCCCGGGTTCCAGCTCGTACATCTCATCGACGGTCACCATTCGACACGGATAGCCCCACATCTGCAACTGCTTGACTCGCCGGCGCAGGACTTCGGTGTCTTCAACCGTCTTTCGCCATCGAAGTTCGCCACCCCAGTGGAGTCCGATGTCCGTTCCCAAGCGATCGGCAAAACGACGCCACAGGTCCATCGACCGCCGATTGAACTGGTGATAAAAATCCGGATCTTTTCCAAACGAGTTTAACCAGGCGAACGAATGGCCCGACGCTCCAGAGCCGGGTTCATCTTTCTCCAGCACGGTCACGGTAACGCCATCCCGTTGCGACAGATGATAGGCAATGGAGGCGCCAACGATACCGGCGCCGATAACAATCACGTGAAGAGACTTCTGTTTTGGCATAATCAATCCCCTGCCACCTCTCCGTTTGGGTTATCTCAAACGGCGGCGAATTTGGTTTTGCCCTGACTAAAAAGTTACAGTTTTCCAGCGGCACGCATCTGCGAGCCGTACGCTTCGAGGGTCGCCTGCTCCTGAGGCGTCAACGTCTCTTGGGCGGACAAAGCCGCGGCAATTTGACAGAAGCGTGGTACATCTCTCAGTCCCATGATGGTCACATTCACCGTGTCATTACTGAGGACATAGCGATAGAAGTTTTCCGGAGCCGGTGCCGCCGGACCATCGAACAGCTTATCATTGCGCGAGGCATTCATGATGACCACCCCCGTGTGATGTCGGCGCCCTTCGAGAAAAACCGTCTGCTCCGGTTCCTTCATGGCGCAATTGTACCAGCACAAGACGGTATCAAACAGACCGGTTGCCACCGCCTGCTGTATCTGCACCCAATCGTGTCCCGTGACTCCAATGAAGCGTACCAGCCCCTCCGCCCGGGCCTGCTGAACCGCCTCCAGCGCGCCGCCGGCCCCCAGAACGCGGTGACGTTCAGCTTCGGTATTCAAAAAATGGAGTTGATAGATGTCGATGTAATCCGTCCTGAGCGCGCGTAGCGAGGTTTCAAGCTCTCGTCTTGCCCCAGAGGCGTTACGCTGTTGGGTCTTTGTCGCCAAGATCAGTTGATCGCGCCGCCCTTGAATCGCCTGGGCGATGACCTTTTCGTCTTCCCCGTCCCGGTACGCCCGTGCGGTATCCACATAGTTCACGCCACTGTCAAGGGCCGTTTGATACCCCGCGACGGTTTCACAATACGCACCGCCGATGCCCAATCGTGTCACCGTCAATCCGGTGCGCCCCAAAATCGTTGTGGGAATCTCATTTGCCATCAAAGCACCTCATTGGATCTGTGTCTCTATTCGATCGTCGGTTGTAGCCATTCCGACAGCCCTCGGTCCGACACAACAATCCATCCGTCATTCTTGGGAAATTTTTCGAGGACCAGTATAGCGCAAGAATCAAAATCCGTCAACACGTTTCTCTTCACCATTTTCGGCTTTCCTTTTTTTTCAAATGGTGCGATAATATGGTTCTCCCTCAGATTTCGTGAAAAAGACATTGAATCACGAATGTCTATGGAATCCCCGTCTGAGGGGACAAATGGACGAATTTCACGAATCTCCTGACCATTTGTGTCATTCGTCGATTCGTGTGATTCGTGATTGAAACAAAAATGGACCAATTTCACGACATTTGCGGGAGACCCAAGAAAATCAGTGAGTTTTTGGAAAAAGTAAAGGCTGCCTAGCCCCCAGATCCGCGTGAAAGGTCGCAACTCGGACTCAGGACTTTCCTTCAAGGCGAATCTGAAAAGGAGATGAAAATGTCAAGGCTCGGATTAGGCGTCATCGGGTTGGGAGTTGGCAAAGGTGCCCTGGCGTTGAATCAGCGGCCCGACAGCCCGATGAGGGTGTGCGCGGTGGCGGACAAAGATCCGGCGCTTCTCAAACTGGCCCATGCGGATTACGAAGTCGGCTTTGTTACCGAAGATTATCACGAACTGCTGTCGCGGCGTGAGGTCGATGTCGTTGGCGTCTTTACCCCCGACCATTTGCACGCCGAACATGCGGCAGCGGCGTTGGAAGCCGGAAAACATGTCATCTGCACCAAACCCATGGTGACGACCATGGACGATTGTGACCGGTTGGTTCGGCTGGTGGATGGAACCGGGCTGAAGTTCGTGGCAGCCATGACCTGGCGCCATCTGCCGAAGATCGTAGCGGCACGTCGCGCTTTTGATCAGGGCAAGCTGGGGAAGATTACGCTGATCGATACCGGCTATGTGCATGATATTCGCGCGGTCTGTCGAAGGACGCCGTGGCGAGTCACCGCGCCGCAGGATTTTCTCTTCGGTGGCGGAGCGCACGCCATCGATTGCGTCCGATGGTTTGCTGGGGACATTGAGGAGGTGCACGCCTTCGCGATGAACAGCGGCGTGATTCCGGGCTATCCGATCGAAGACACCTGGATGCTCAATCTCAAATTCGCCAGCGGCGCGCTCGGGCGCGTTTCCGTGATATGCAGCGCCGTCAACTCGCCCCGGGATGCGCATCAGCGACTGGTGATTTATGGCACCAAAGGTACCCTAACCGGCCTGGACCTCGGTCTAGACGGTGTGCGCGAACGTGAAACTCTAAACGCTGACCCGCCGGCTCACAGGGAAAATCTCATCGAAGGGCATGCGATGGAGCTGCTGCTCTACTTCGATAAAATGGCACGCTGCATCCTAGATGACAAAGCACCAACGCCTTCTGTGCGGGATGGAGCCTGCGTCGTTGCGGTCGCTTTGGCGGCTGGTGAGTCCCTTTCGACCGGGCAGGCGGTGAAAGTGCGCAACGATTTTTGATCGGAGTGAACCCCGGAACTTACTTTGAAGCCGCTTTAACGGTGAATCCAGAGGCAAAACATGCCCGCCAAACCTCAACTTTTGCGAATGCGCAGACCGAATTTTGAAGAACTGCCGGCGTGGCGTTCGATCGCGCTGCCCCAAGGGTATGCGCTACGGGACTTTCAACCCGGTGATGAAAAGCCGTGGTCAGCCATCATGGAGGAAGGTATGTCCCCGCAGTGGAATCTGGCACACGCCCAGAAAGCGTTTTTCGGCACCCCTGAATTTGCTCCTGAGAACGTCTTTTTTATGACGTGGCAAGGTGAACCGATTGGGTCCGCCAGCGCCTGGCCCGAGTCCCCCGATGCGCCGGAAACCGGACGGGTTCACATGGTCGGCGTCAGGTCTGAACACCGCGGCCAGGGATTGGGTTATCTCCTCACGCTTCGCGTCCTTCATCGGATGCACCAGTGTGGATTTCGTGACGCGGTATTGAATACACACGACAGTCGCTTGCCGGCGATTCGCATTTACCTGAAACTGGATTTTGTTCCGGTTTATGTTGTGCCGGAACACAAGAACCGTTGGGAGAAGGTCCTCGCGGCCATTGGATTGGGATGCAACTGATATAAACCGCGGCCTTTAAATCACCGCCAATCACGCCAATAGGCACAGGATTTTTATTTCTATTCGCGCAGATTGGCGAAGATTCGTGGATAACAGAAGCGCAATTTGATGAGGTCGCCCAGACGCCGTGTTGGCTATACTTTCTGGGAGGAAACAACACATGCCCAGTGTCATTGGCATTGATACCGGAGGCACTTTTACAGATCTGATCGCGATTTCAGCCGATGGGAGCGTGCGGGTTGCGAAACACCCTTCCACGCCCGACGCACCTATGCGTGCCTTCCTGGGGGTTTTGGAGAAATCAGAAATACCGTTTGCGGAGATCGAGCGCATTGTGCATGGCACAACGGTTGCTACCAACGCCATTCTCCAGCGGACAGGAGCAAACGTCATGTATGTTACCACCGCTGGATTCGAGGATATTCCGTTCATTCAACGCATTAATCGGAAGAAGGCATATGACCTGCATTGGCTTAAACCGCAACCACTGGTGAAGCGACGCAATTGTCTCGGCGTGACAGAACGGATAAACGCCCAGGGTGCGATTGTGGTGCCGTTGACCGCTGCTGCCCTTGCGGACCTCAAGACCAAGATTGAGGTCCGCCTGCGAAACGAAGCGGTTGAAGCCATCGCCGTCTGTCTGCTTTTCTCGTATATCAACCCCGCCCACGAACTGGAGGTCGGCCGATTCCTTCTGGAGACATTTCCGGATATCGAAGTCTCCCTATCGCACCGCGTTGCGCCGATTTGGCGCGAGTATGAGCGTTCCAGTACGCTTCTAGCGGATGCGTTCATCAAGCCACTCATTCAGAATTACTGCCACGACATTGCCTCCGCATTGGAAACCAATGGGGTCAGTGGTCCCTGTTCATTTCTCAAATCGGATGGCGGTACGACCCTACTCGCCAATGCGCCGGAGCGCCCCGTTGACATCCTGCTATCAGGCCTGGCTGGCGGCATTGTTGGTGGGAAATACTTTGCGCAAATGGCGGGGTTTCAAAATGCAATTACCCTTGATATGGGGGGCACAAGCTGCGATGTCGGTCTGGTGATCGATGGAGAGCAGCAGTTTACCACAGCGTTCGAGATCGAGTGGGGGCTTCCCGTTGCGATACCCATCATTGAAGTCCGCACGTTAGGGGCGGGTGGCGGCTCCATCGCCTGGATCGACAAAGGCGGCATGCTGAACGTCGGCCCACAGAGTGCCGGGGCGGTGCCGGGGCCAGCCTGCTATGGTACAGGGGGCACGCAACCGACGGTGACCGACGCGAACCTGGTGCTGGGTCGTCTCAATCCTGAGTTCTTCCTGGGTGGAGAGTTACCGCTCTACCCCACGCTGGCTGAAGAAGCGATCGAGAAACTGGCAACCCAGATAGGTGTTTCCCCACAGGAAGCCGCCATGGCTATCGTCGAAATCGCCGATGAAAACATGACCAACGCCATCCGCTTACTGACCATCGAACGGGGAATCGATCCCCGCGACTTCGTACTTGTGGCTTTTGGCGGTGCAGGCCCGCTTCACGCACTTGCTATCGTTAAGAAGCTGGGAATGCAGACGGTCGTGGTGCCGCCCCATCCGGGGCTCTGCTCTGCGTTTGGTGCCGCTATCTCGGAGCTTCGCGTTGAAAAAGTTCACACCTTTGCCGCGAGGGACTTAGATGTTACCGACAGTGACCTCCGAGAGCGATTTTCCCCCATGCGGCAGGAGGCGAGAGAGGAAATTGATCGAGAAGGTATGCGGGGCGAACCGCGGGAAACGCTGTTCATCAGCATGCGGTATTACCAGCAAAACTACGAACAGGATATCGAGTACCGCCCGGAGGAGGGTTTAACGGGCGCGATCAGTCGTTTTCACGAACGGCATCATCAATTTTACGGGTATCACTTCGAGGACGAGACCATCGAACTGGTGCACTTGAAGGTTTCCATTTCCGAAGCTGCACATCACCCGAAGATCAACTTGGCAATCGCTACCGAAAATGTCCAGCACAATGACCCACGCCTTGTTTACGAATCCGCCACCGATGCCGTGCGAATGTCTGTTTATCGACGGGGCAGCCTGTCAGTGGGTTCGCGGTTCTCCGGGCCGGCAGTCATCGAAGAGGTCGACTCGACAACGTTCGTACCCTCCGGTGTAGAGCTGCATGTTGATGAAAACTACAATATTATCCTCACCTTGATTGAGGAGGACTGATCGTGTTATAATGTCTGCCATTCATATGGATAAAGTTCTGTCCGGGACAGTTCTGATCTGCGAAGTACCAGCATGTGCTTGTGGAAATCTTACACAGGAGAACATACAGTTGGGTCATTGGGTTGAGTAAAGAATCCAACTGGATTCGCACGAGCAAAGGGTAAAAAAATGGACGATCAGCTCATACAATCTCATCCTTCGGTCATGATGGGTAAGCCTGTCGTGGCAGGAACGCGCATCACGGTTGAACTTATTCTGGAAAAACTTGCCGCAGGAGAAACCGCTGAGCAACTCCTGGAAGCTCATCCGCGCTTGACTAAGGAAGATATTCAAGCGGCATTAAGCTTTGCGGCCCAAGCGTTACGTGCCGATGTCATCTATCCAGTCGTCGAACAGCCCGTATGAACTTACTTGCAGACGAAAGTGTTGACAAACCAATTGTGGACGGACTCCGGCAGGATGGTCATAATGTATACATCGCGGAATTGGATCCGAGTATCGATGATGATACGGTGTTGCGTCGTGCTAACGAAGCCGGTGCATTGCTGATTACACTGGATAAGGACTTTGGCGAGCTAGTTTTTCGTCAGGGACGGGTACACGCTGGCGTTGTTCTTATTCGCTTGGCGGGGTTGTCTCCACAAGCAAAAGCGAGGATCGTATCGACCGTCTTTGCTAATCGGGGTGGCGAGTTACTAAATGCGTTCAGTGTCATTTCACCTGGCACGGTTCGAGTTCGCCGTAGCCAGCCACCAAACGACAATGCCCGACCAACAAGCAAATGAAGCGCCGGCAAGGATTTGGCTGGTGCTTTTTTGTGCTCCAAAATGATACATTTAATCGGTATTCTCTGAAAGGTATCGGCTATGATAAATGAATTCACGTTTGGGAATCTAAAGGGAATCAGAGCAGCCTACGACCGCGATGGCTGTGTTGTGGTCCGCAATGTGTTGGAGGCCGACCTGGTCGAGGAACTGGACCGACACATCGACTGGCTGATTGAACGGCACCCCGAACTGCGGCCGGAACGGCTCGGCCACTGGTTGGTGGCCAAAGATCCCTTTTGGGTGCGCTTTGTCAGTGACCACCGCTTGCTGGATGTCGCTGAGGCATTGGTCGGGCCGAACATCGCCTTCTTTGCCGCAGACTACATCGCCAAGCCGCCCCGTGATGGGCAAGCGGTCTTGTGGCACCAGGATGGCAATTACTGGGCGCTTGAGCCGATGGAGGTGATCACCATCTGGTTTGCCGTCTCGAAATCGACGTGCGAAAACGGTTGTGTCCGGGTTATTCCGGGCTCGCATCGATTGGGCCCGATAGCCCATCGATCGGAGGAGGATAGCGTTAACCTGCTCAACTCGCGGGTCGATCCGGGCGTTGTCGATGAAAGCGCAGCGGTGGACGTGGAACTCAACCCCGGCGACGTCTCGGTGCATCATCCGAGGATACTACACGGTTCTGAGACCAACACGAGCGAGCATTGGCGTCGGGGTGGTTCCCTCCAGTATATGCCCGCCACAACCCAGATCAAGGCTAACAACTGGCCGTGTGCATTTCTGTTTCGCGGAGAAGCGATTGCCGGTCTCAACCACTACCAGCCAAGACCCCGGTATGTCGCCGGCGAGCACATGCCGTTCAAAGGCTGCGAAGCGTGGGCCTGAGTTCGGTAACAAAAGTTGGCAGGTCAGTTCGAGGGACAAGACCCAACAAGCAAATCGGGTAAATGTCAGTCATCTCATGCTATGAATGGAGGAAGCCATGTCAGCCGTTGCTACGCAACCGCGCCTCACGCCAGAGCAGTATCTAGATCTGGAACGAAAGGCGATGATCAAAAGCGAATATCTCTCCGGCCATATCT
>JAPUIP010000458.1 GCA_027296925.1 Candidatus Poribacteria bacterium
GTGCTATGGAGCAGGGATTCATCTCCGATGTAATCAGTACAGACCTGCACACCGGTAACATCAACGGTCCCGTCTACGACCTCCCAACGACACTATCAAAATTCTTAGATCTCGGACTGTCGCTTGACGAGGTCATCGAGAAATCGACGGTAGCTGCTGCGAAAGCCATCCAGCGTGAAGATGAATTGGGGCATCTCAAAATTGGCACGCCCGCCAATGTCGCTGTTTTCGATCTCATCGAAGGAGCGTTTGAGTTCTTCGACACACACGGCACGATGGTCGTCGGGAAGCAATTGTTGAAAGCCGACTTAACTATCCGTGAGGGGAAACTGTGATCTATGGCGTGGACCAATCGGTTACAGGGGTATTATCGGCGCCTTCTGATGTTCTTGTTGGTTGTTATAACGGTTATTTTTGCGGCAGGCATTTTTCTATATCAAAGGCTCGGTGGGCCTGAAGGGGCGCGATATTGGGCGGCGGAACGCGCTCTGAACAGCGTCGAGGAACACCTGCTAAAGCAGGGGCCGGATGGCAACTGGATGCGCAAACCGGATGGCATTTCCGAGGAGGGGGTCCGCTCCCAGTTTCAAAAGGTCCGCGCGGCCATTGACAATTGGGGGGTGGATCTGATTCAACTAGATCGGGTGCTGAGGGAATACCAGGACAAATACCAGAAAACGAAGCCATCGACAGGAGAGGCCATCGAATTCCTGAATAATCTGGGAACGGCGATTCTATTCCAAGAGGATAAGTAGATGAAATCTCTTGACCCATCACTCATTGAATACGTTGAACGCATGCTCTCAGATTGCGTTGGCGGCGTGGTCCGCCTCAATGTCGCGGAACAGATTGATGGCAATTTTGTTGTGCTGCGTTGTCAATTGGCGGAAGCCCCTTGCGGTTCACCAAAGCACGTCGCCGGACGTTGAACTGTTGCCTGATTTTCCTGCAATCACCTCGAGGTGATTGGAATTTCTCAAACACGACGTTCGTTGAAGATGTAGAGGAGCAACCGTTTTCATGAAATACCGGACACTCGGGCGGACAGACCTGAAGGTTTCACGCGTTGGACTCGGCTCCGGGGGGCCGAGCCAGTTTGGGCAAAGCACAGGTGTCTCCGAGCCAGAGATTCACCGTTTAGTCCGAACCGCGCTCGATCTCGGTGTGAACCTGATCGATACGGCGACGGGATATGGCGAAAGTGAAGCCATCTTGGGCCGGGCGCTTCGCGGAGTGCCACGCGACCGGTACTATATTGCGACGAAAACCAGACCGGAGCGCAATGGGACGACGCTCTCCGAAAAAGCTTTGGTTGAACAGGTCGAGCGGAGTTTGCAACGCCTGCAGATAGAGACAATCGACATCTTCCAGTTTCACGGCGTTCGCCCGCATGAATATTCCGGGGCAATGGAAAACCTCCTGCCAGTGGCGGAGAAGTTGAAAGCGCAAGGCAAGGTTCGTTTTATCGGTGCGTCAGAGATGTTCTTTGATGACGGCAAGCACGAGATGTTCCAACGCGCTCTCAATAAGGATGACCCATTCGACACCGTGATGGTTGGCTACAACCTGCTCAACCAGGGTGCCGAACGGACTGTGTTTCCGCTGTGTCGTGAGAAGAACGTTGGTGTGCTGATCATGATCGCCGTTCGCAAGGCGCTGAGCGTCCCGGAACGTCTGCGACAGGTCATCGCCGATCTCAAATCTCGGGGTGTCATCCCTCCCGATGCTTTGCCTGATGTCCATCCACTTGGCTGGTTGGTGGGTGCTCATGTCGAATCAGTGACGGCAGCGGCGTACAAATTTGTCGCGGCACAGCCGGCCGTCTCAACCGTCTTCACCGGTACGGCAAACATCGATCACTTGCGTGCTAACGTCGATGCGATTTTGGGGCCGCCGTTGCCCGACGCGGATATGCAGAGGCTACGCGAGGTATTCGGACACATTGATGAGAGTTTGGGGAATTGAATGCAAAGCAGATGAACGGACATCCGACGTCTAAAGCGGTGAGGAAATTCGATGAAACTGAAAGATAATGTTGCACTTGTAACAGGCGGTTCACGCGGCATCGGCCGGGCGATTTGCCTCGCTTTGGCGCAGGCGGGTGCAGATCTCGCTGTGAATTACCATCGCGCTTCGGATCAGGCACAGGAGGTGGTTTCGACGATTCGGCAGATTGGACGCCGGGCAATCGCGTGTCAGGCGGATGTGTCGGAAGCGGATGAAGCCCAGTCCCTCGTGGATGGCGTGGTCACTGAGTGGGGACGGCTCGATATCCTCATCAACAATGCAGGTATCACCATCGGCGGAGGGACTCTCGTTGATGCAGACCTTAAGACGTGGGAGCGAGTCATGCGAACCAACCTGAACAGCGCGGTTTACCTGATCAAAGCGGCCTTGCCTCACATGCGACGGCAAAAATATGGTCAGATTGTGAATATCTCCTCGAACGTGATCAACAGCTTGCCGCCGGGCAGCAGTGCATACTCCGTTTCCAAAGCGGGACTGATCGCCTTGACGAAGGTGCTGTCCAAGGAGGAAGCGCCTCACGGCATTCGCATTAACGCAGTATCTCCGGGAATGACCTTATCGGATATGGGTAGAAGTGCCTTGGAGCGCCGAACCCCGGACAGTGCGCAAAGGTTTTTGAACTCAATTCCGTTGGCACGCGCCGCTGAGCCGGAGGAAATTGCCCCGATTGTTGTGTTCCTTGTCTCTGATGATGCCAGTTACATCACCGGGCAAAATTATGTCGTCAACGGTGGCGATCGGACAGAGTCTTATCAGTGACTTGAGATCATTGATGTGAGCGTATTTGTGCTTAACAACGCAGCCAAGTAGGAAATAAGATGAAAGATGAAGATAGAACGCAGGCGCAAGCCATCCATGAGTTGGAGGCATTAGAAGCCGAACACCAACAGGCGCAAATTATGCAGCAAGAACGTCTGAGCGCCATTGGACGAACAGCGGGCGGCATCGTCCATGAATTCAACAATGTGCTCATGACGATTCTAGGCTTCACGGATTTGCTACTCAACTATTCGGAAAATCTGGACGACAAGGAGAAAGTGACGCAGTACCTGCGACTGATGAGTAGCAGTGCTCAGGAGGCTGCGACGACCTCCCGTCGCTTGCGCGAATTTTACCGCCAGCGCGCACCAAATGAAGATCTGGAGTCTGTCAACTTGAATGCCCTTGTCATGCAAACCATTGAATCTTCACAATCTAAGTGGAAGAGCGATGCAGAGGCAAGCGGTATCACGATCAATATCGAAACGGAATTGCAGGAAATTCCGCTCATCGCCGGCAACGAAACCGAGTTGCGCGAAGCGTTGACCAGCCTGGTTTTGAATGCGGTGGAGGCGATGCCGCAAGGAGGTACGATAACCGTTCGCACGGGGTCTGATAATGACAGTGTGTTCCTCGAAGTCAGCGACACAGGCATCGGGATGACGGAGGAGATCCGCCCGTATTGCTTTGAGCCGTTTTTTTCCACCAAAGGTAGACAGAATGCAGGCCTGGGGCTGGCAGTGGTTTACGGCATCGTGCAACGGCATGACGGAATGATTGAGGTTGAGAGTGAACCGGATGTGGGAACAACCTTCCGAATTCATCTGACGGTTCAGGCGGAGCAGTAAATATAAACGTTATTAATTTCCTTCATGGAGGTGAATAATGAGTCAGCGGATCGAAATTCCTGTGCGACATTACCGGCTGTGGACGCATCCCGATATCGACTGCATCGAGGAAAACTTTCACTACGCCGAACGGACATTCGCGTTGCCGACCGACCAGACCGCGTTGGTGATGGTGGACGTTTGGGATATCCACTATATCCGCAGTCATGAGGAGATTTCGGGACAGATTACACGCGAACGGATTGTGCCACTGGCAGCGGCATGTCGCGAGGCAGGTATTACCGTTGTCCATGCACCATCTCCACCGATAGCGGCTAAGTTTCCGCAGTGGGTGCGGTACGCTGGAGATGCGGAATTTGGCATCCGCTCTGGCGGTAAGCAGACACCTGATTGGCCGCCTCCCGACTTTCGTCAACGAAAGGGGAAATACGCCCAATACGCCCCACAGCACGAACCGCGGCGAGACGAATGGTCTGAGAAATACGGGAATAAACGGCGCGTCGTTCCGGAGCTCGAGCCGCAGCCCGGCGACTTCGTCATTGCCACGGGCGAACAACTCCATCGTCTCTGCCGTCATCGCAAGATTCTTCATCTGCTCTACGTCGGTTTTGCAGCGAATATCTGCGTCCTTTATCGGGACTACGGCACCCGGGCGATGGGCGAACGTGGCTACAACATCATCCTCCTGCGCGACTGTACGCATGCCATCGAGGCGCACCATACTTTCGCGGATAAGGGCTTGACAAAAGCCTCTGTACTGGCCATTGAAATGTTGGTGGGGGCGTCGTCCACCTCTGAGACTGTGATTGCAGCGTGTCGAGCATTGGGTTGAGCGGATGCCTTTCCCATAAAGCCCGAAGCACGGAGAAAAACCATGAGTCCAGAAATAATCACACTTGAAGAGTTCATGGCGAGCGACTATGAATCCTATGAGTACGTGAAAGGACAATTAGTACCGATGCCATCACCGACGATGGAGCATGGATTCATCAGTTCCAATACCGTCACTTTATTGAACAGCTATGTACGTCAACATCAACTCGGTGTCGTCTTTACAGCAGAAACCACATTCCAGATCGGAGAAAGTGGACGCAAACCTGATGTGGCGTTTGTTTCACAGGAACGGCTTCCTGACAACAGGCGGCAAGCGAGTCCGATTCCGCCAGACTTGGCGGTTGAGGTGGTTTCGCCAAGCGATACGGTGTATAGCGTTCAAGATAAGGCGTTTGAATACTTAGACGCTGGAACGAAAATGGTTTGGATTGTCGAGCCCGTTTCAAAAACAGTAACCGTCTATCGTTCAAGAGACGACATTAAGATCTTGACCAGAAATCAGACCCTGACCGGCGAGGATGTGGTCGAGGGCTTCAGTTGTTCGGTGGCAGAAATCTTTGAGTAGGGGCGCCGCTTGCTGCGCCCATAGGGGCCGTTCAATTGAACGCCCTACTATGCTACAAGCAGCATTAAGGAGAATTGAATGGCTGCTATACGGGTTGGCGTTATCGGTGCCGGCAATATCGCGCAATTTCATTTGCCGGTCCTTAAGGCGCTGTCAGACGTTGAAATTATTGCGCTCTGTGACAACGACACAGCCACCTTAAATGCGACGAGCGACCGTTTTCAGATTGCGAATTGCATTACCTCGTACCAGGAACTTCTGGACGATGGCACGCTGGATGCGGTCTTTGTGTTGGTCAGCGTGCTGAATGTGGCGGAGATTACTGAGCCGTTTCTGAAAGCTAGCATCCCGACGTTTTTGGAAAAACCGCCTGGATTATACAGCACGGACACACAGCGCCTGGCCGCAATCGCAGCGGAAAATAACTGTATCTCGATGGTTGGGCTGAATCGGCGATTCTATTCGACTTTAGTGAAAGGGCGGGAGTGGTTGATGGAAGGCGATGGAGTGTCATCGGTCACGGTGGATGCGCATGAGGACATCAGCCGGATTTGGGAAGCGGGGAAGCATCCGGAAGCGGTTGTCCGCCGGTGGAGTTATGCCAATGGCATCCATGCCCTGGATCTGTTGCGGTTTTTCGGGGGGGATGTCGCCCATGTTCATGCAATCCAGAAACGGTACGATAACCCGATGCCGGATAGCTATTCCGCGCTCATCGAGTTTGAAAACGGCGCCGTCGGGCGTGCGTTGATGGATTGGTCTGCACCGGGGACACATCGGGTGCAAGCACGGGCACCGGGCATGACGTTAACCACAGATTCATCTTATCGGCGCGTTATCCTACAACGTCGTGGAAAAGAGGATATTGCAGCGACCTTTTCGGAGGTCGATAATCTTTACAAGCCCGGCTTTTACGCGCAGGATGAATATTTCATTTCCTGCGTGCGTCAAAAAAAGTCGCCGGAATTTCCTGCCGTCACTTTGGGAGATTCGGTCAAGACGATGCAACTCATTGATGCGATTACCGGAATGGATTAAGCGGCCACAGCTTTTACCTCGTCAACCTTCGGGCGCCGCTTCGCGCTCAAACAACGCCTCAACAAAATCCCGCGCCACAAAGTCCCGAAGATCATCGAGCTTTTCACCGATCCCAATCAACTTGACAGGCGCGCCAATCTCCGCTTTCACAGCAATCACGACGCCACCTTTCGCGGTACCGTCCAGCTTCGTCACGGTGACGCCGGTAACAGGGACGGTTTCGTTGAAAATCTTTGCCTGCATAATCGCGTTCTGCCCCGTCGTGCCGTCAAGGACGAGCAGCACCTCATGTGGGGCTTCCGGAATGGCACGTCCCATGACCCTGCCGATCTTCGACAATTCATCCATCAACGGCTTTTTCGTGTGGAGTCTGCCAGCGGTGTCAACAATGAGAACATCAACCTGACGGGACTTTGCCGCTTGAATGGCATCGAACACGACCGACGCTGGATCTGAGCCCGCTCTACCGCGAATCAATTCCACGCCGGCGCGATCACACCAGATTGCCAGTTGATCCGCTGCGGCAGCGCGGAAGGTGTCTCCTGCGGCGACCAACACCCGTTTCCCGTCCGATCTGAAGCGATGCGCGAGTTTGCCAATCGTGGTCGTTTTCCCAGCACCGTTGACACCGAAAATCAGAATCGTGTATGGTTGATGCCCTTCGACGTTGAGGGGAGCGTCCGTTTGTCCGAGTATGTGAATGATCTCCTGCTTGAGGACCACCTCCAATTCGGAAGCGTCTTTCATCCCCTTCTCCCTGACAGCTTGGCGCACATTGTCCATCAATTTCAGCGTCGTGTTGACGCCCACGTCTGCCTGAATCAAGATCTCCTCGATTTGCTCCATTAGCTCTTCGTCAATCGTTCGACCGACACGTAGCAGCCCCGAGATCTGCCCGAAGATGGTATTTCGCGTTTTCGCCAATCCTGCTTTGAGGCGATTGAACCAGCCACGTTTTTCGTCCGGTGCATCGTCAGCAGGTGGCGGCATGGTGGGCTTTTCAGCAGGGGTTTGAACACCTTCGGAGTGAGAATGCTCCTGTTCTTCCGTCTGAATATCTTGTTGTTCTTCTTTCCGTCGGAATAAATTCCTAAGCATGTATCTTTTCCTCTTGAATCGAATTGGGATGATGTGGCTTGTGCGCTTCGGGACGGGATATTATACATCATCCGATTCGATTTCTTCCATCCAATTTACCACTAACCACTCACCGATTATAACTGGCTTTCTGGAATTCGCCAACAAGGTCAAGCTTTAGGCGTGAAGAAACCCCAAATCGTTGAAACGTAAACGACGGTGATTTCTGTCTATATCTTTTTCTTGAAATTGTGCTATAATCTGGGCGGCGTTTCCCGACGAAGGGACGTATTGACCGCTCGCCGTCATCGTTTCTAACGAACGCCTGACAGACTTCCGACACCAGCCATACCCACAGGTCGTGGGTTTTTCTCGTTAACTGTTCTTCTGCAAGGGCCTGGTCGTGTGGCATTTTGAGTGTCAGTGGCCGACCGCGACGCCTAAGACTTGGACGTCGCTTCACTTTGGGCCCTTGTCGACCGTTCAGCGGTTTTTTTTACGCGAAAGGCGCGAAAGGTAAGTCGTCGTTGAAGGGGGAGTGCTTAAATAAGTACTCATCCACACACGCCGAACACAGGTGTCTTAACACCCAACATGCCCCGCATGTTTCATATCTTTCTTGATTTCCCCGAGATCCTTGATTTCGGTTTATGTTCTCGACAGGAAAAGACGGGTTTTAGCCGACCCCTGTGGGGGAAAGATTTATGTGCCGAGCGTGATGAGCGCAGGCGTTTTGACTCCACACGTCAAAAGCCCGGTCGGAACCATAAATCTTTAGGCGTGAAGAAACTCCAAACTTTGCAGGTCACGGATCAGGATATTCGCACGGACTATCCGTATCCCCAAAACCGCAAAAAAAACCAAGGAGACACACACCATGAAACGCAACATCACATTGACACTTTTACTGGCGTTGAGCTTTATGCTTCCCTATCATGCAGAAGCCGCCTACAACTTTATCACCAACCCCGGTGCGGAATCGGGATTAAGCGGCTGGACATCAAGCCATACAGGAAGCAGCTCCACGAGTGGAATCACGAATAGCAGCGGTATCCGTGTCGTTGATGAGCGCAGCGGCAGTCGTTTCTTCAGTGTCAGAGGACCGAGTGGGACTAACAAAGTCACACTGAGTCAAAGGGTCGATGTGTCGGCCCATGAGACCGTGATCGACGCAGGAAACGGGGTTATGACTGCGAAAGCTTATGCATTTCGGCACGACAGCCGAGATAGACTATACCTGGATGTCGTTTTCTACAACGCGGTGACGGGGGGTATTCAACTTAAATTCCTGGGCGATGAACAGGCGCCGAACGAGAAAGCTTGGGAGCTCCTTCAGCATAATAATGAAACGCTTCCAAACGGCACCCGGTCGATTGAGGTCAGGTTGGTAGGCACGATAAGCAGCTCGTCGAATATCCTTGACGCCTATTTCGATGACGTCTCATTGGAGTTGACCGTCCCGGTGATGTCGGTCGATAAGAGTAGCATCAACTTCGGCAGGGTTTACGTTTACGATGGAAATAATGAGAGCGCAAGGACGTTCAATGACGATGAAAAGGACAAAACCTTTGTTATTACGAATGATGGCAGTGGGAACACGCCGCTATCATGGAACATATCCCCCCCAAGCGAGGTAACCGTTTCCAAATCATCCGGATCTATTTTTGCGGGCGCCAGTGAGACCCTCACGGTGAGCGTCAATCCCACATCAACGAGTACATTTAGTAAGACACTTACTATCGTCGCGAGCAATGCCGCAGATGAGAGCATCACACTCAGCGCAAACCCTCGTGGCTTCCCGGAGGCGGTGACACTCACTGCGCCTGCTATCAGCACGAATGGTCGCGTGAATATCCGCAAGGGCGACAGTGCGCTCTTTAAGGTGTCGGAATCTGACCCGCCGCTTTACAGCAATAGCACAGATATCGAGGGATATGACTGGCAAACAGCCTCCGGCTCCACCTCAGCGCCCGGCGCCACTTGGGACCCGACGCAGGGGAGTGAGAATCCTGAGAAGAGTTATACCTTTAATCAGGCCGGCGACTTCAAGGTATACGCCCGTATGCGCGACAGCAACGGGGTCGGTGGGACGTACCTGGAAATCCCCGTAACTGTGTGGGATCTCCCCGTGGTTCAGACGGCTCCACCTTCGGCGGCAATTCCTGCGGATGCGAGCGAATTGAGCCAATCCACCAAGGTCAACTGGCTATCCAGCCAATATGTCGGGGTCGTTGGCGACGCCATCAAATTGCAAGCGTTCAGCGATTCTGATCCGACCTCGTTCAGCCAATCTGGATTGACGTCGAATAGCAAGGTTGGAAGCGGCGCCGGGAGCTTTAATAATACGAGTGGGCGTACAGTGGTTGCCACAGACTACAAGGGCGTAACAGACACAGCCCCACGGACAATCACCGCTTGGATAAGAACGACTGCGACGAACGTCGCCATTGTTTCCTGGGGACAGAATAGTGCCGGAAAGAAGTGGACGTTTCGTCTTGACGGATCCGGCAGGATTCGAGTGGAAGTGAATGGCGGCAACACCGCAGGAAATACCGCTGTCAACGACAATACGTGGCGCCATGTTGCTGCTGTGCTTCCTGAGATGAAAAGTCCGAATGTGACAGACGTTTTGCTCTACGTGGATGGCGTTCTTGATAATTCACCTCCAGCGACTTCCTCCTTAGAGTCCATTGATACAGCGTCAAACCGAGACGTCTGGATCGGGAGCGATTTTAGCAATCGGCACTTCGATGGACGGATCGACGACATCAGCATCTTCAACCGCGCGCTCTCCGACACAGAGATCGAAGCCCTCGCCGATTCGCAATCCGTTGGGCTGACCGGACGCGAAGATGGCCTGGTCTATTTCAACACCTTCGATTACAGCGGCGTCAGCAAATACCTCTGGGTTGACAGCGCTGGTACCCACATCGCTACGCAACTGCCGGGTGAGATCGTGGAGGTTACTTTCGGCCAACAGAACCTCGCCGGCTCACTCTCCTCCGTCGCCGTTGACAATTACGGAATCGAAAGCGACGAGCAGTTGTTTAACTTAAAGGTTTATCCCACTATGACAGTGGAAACCGGCGGCCCCTATACGGGTAAACCCTTGACAGCCATTACACTCTCCGGTTCGACAAACACGGAAGGCTATCCATCAGCAGCCTTCAAATATCAATGGGAAGTCGATACTGACGGCAATGGCATCGTTGACACCATTGCCGTCAGTGACAGCAGCGACCCGGAGACCGGGTATACCTGGAGCGTCGAAGGGGAATACGCCGTTGAGTTGACCGTAACCGTGACCACTCAAGAAGGCGTTGACATCACAACCAGCGCTACGGACACGGTTACACTTGAAGCTGGCGTCCCAACCGCCCTGCACGGTGGACCGTATCGAGGCGGTATCGCCGGTGGAAACTTCTCGCCAATCCAACTGGAAGGGAACCCGCCCGGCTTTATCGAAGACCCGGAGATTGGAGAAATTGTCGCCTGGCAGTGGTCTTTTGGCCCCAAAGAATCTGGATTGACGCTTGATGGGTTTAACGATCATGTGGAGATAGACGCGGCGCCCTTAAGCGGCCTATCGGATTGGACGGTTATGGCATGGGTCAATCCTGACAGCGGATCCGCTCACCAAGTCTATTCGGAAGGTAGCCCCGCTATCACTTTCAATTTCCGGGTGCAGGCTAGCGGCGCAATCACAATTGCGACCCACAACGGTGGATGGGATGGGTACACGACGTCTGGCGGTGTGGTGACATTTGGGGAATGGAATCACATTGCGGTGACGCTTGCCGGCGGAGGCGACGTCGTTGATTCGGGAATGCTTACGATTTATGTCAACGGCATCGAGGCGGGTTCGGGATTCATCCAAAGGGAAGGCGCCGGACGCCAATTTGCGGCAATCGGGGAAAATGTTGGGTCAACGCAGGGCGGCACGCAAGTAACCCTGCCTTTCAAGGGCAACATTGACGATGTCACGCTCTTCGGCCGTGCTTTGGACATCGCCGAAATCCAAGCGTTCCTGAATGACTCGCCCCTCGGAAATGAAGCGGGGATGCTTGCCTACTGGCCCTTTGAAGAGGGCAGCGGCGGCACCACAGCGGACGTCTCCGGTAATGGGAATAATGGAACGCTTGTGGGCGAGCCGCAATTTTTCAGCGCGATTGCGGAGGCCGACATTTACAATCCCACCCGTACGTATGCGGTTGCGGGAGAATACAGCGTCGGCCTTCGCGTTCAGTCGGAATTCGGCAAATGGAGTCCACAGGACACAACAACGATTACCGTTATTGACGGCACAATCGAAGGGCAGGTTAAAGCCGCAGACCTTCGTACGCCGGTTGAAGCGGTGACCATCACGCTCACCTCCTCTCACGTTGAACCCTTCGCGCTGAACAACGTTGCCTTGAATAACGCCGGCATCAACACGACGGCTGGCGGTAGCGGTTTATCCACCCAAACCGATGCGGAAGGGAAATACCGTTTCCCCAACCTGCCGCTCGGCAGCTACACGCTCGTGGCGAGCAAGGTTGAAGGCGAAACCATCCACGAGTTTGAGACAAACAGGCAGGTCACCGAGTTGACGCTGGATGCCCCGAATCAACTGGCGATTGACTACACGGACCTCAGCGTCTTCCCAATCGGTGGGCTGATTTACTACAGTATCCTCAAAAACGGGACAGACCAGGTTTATGTTGAAGATGTCACTGTCATTGCCCAACCCGTCGGCAACGCGAGCCCCATCGAAGCCATTGAGTCGACCCAGTCGCTGACGAACGACCTGAACTACTCCCTGCCGTTGTTTGCAGGAAAATACCTGTTTTTGGCGAAGCGCGACGGTCACAAGATTCGGCTGGCTGGGACCTCTCCGTCGGAGAACATAACGCCGGTTGGAACAACCCATCCCAACTATGACGCCAACTCGCAGTTGGTCACAATTGAGGACGCGCTCAAAGACCTCGATTTCGTGGACTACACGACGCGGGAGATACAGGTGTTCGTCGAAGACGGGGGTGAAAACCCGATCGACATGACAGAGGGCTCGCTAATCTTGACCGACCCGTTCACCGATCATGAAACGGATCTGGGGGCTTTCAACCCCTCAACAGGCTCGCTGGCAGCCCGCCTGTTATCGGAGGCCGATGTGACCCTCGAAGGCGCAACCTTGGCGGCACACGGCGCGAACGTGTGGCGAATTACGGATGGCGACGATGTGTATATCCTCAAAAAAGAGGGGGATAAACTGGCGGTTTATCAAGGCATCCCGATTGAGGTATCGATTATCGGGGACAACGGACAAGCGCTTGGCCCGGTCGCATTCAACGATTCCGGCGAGACTGTTTTCACCACGGTCGTCCCACCCGGGTTGTATACGATTGACATCAACGTCAACAACGCGTTTGTCAAAGGGGAAACCAGTCAATTCGAGGCGACGCTTGATGTCACCGCCAACGACGGCGATGTCACGATGGTTGTGCCGCTGCAAATTGAGCTGGAGATTGGCCCGGCGCCGACGTTGTTCGGCGCCACCGAAGACTTTCTCACGGACCTGACGGGGCTGGAGGCAGCCGATATGCCCGAAGGTTTTATGTTCTACTATGCCCCTCAGCGTCAAGAACATACCTATACCATCACAGCCACGGCAAACGGTCAGCCGGTCACCGATTTTATACTCGAAATCGAGGACGACATTAGCCAGGAAACCACCGCCCCCGCAGCGACCGTCACCCTATCGGTTACTAACGGCGGCAACGTTGCAGCGTATCCAGTCATTGCGGGGATACCCAACGCAACGGTCGTTGATGAGAGCCAGCCCGACACGTATGTCGAGACGACTTTCGTAACGATGGACGAAGAGGGTAACGTAACAAGCAGCACTGTCGTCAAAGTCCCAAAAGCGCTACCGAAAACGATTAAATTCAAAGCCCGTAAAGAAGGTTACCTCCCTAGCAATGATGAGACGTTAGAAGTCACTGTCCTCGGCGATCGACCCGAAGGAAGCGTCTCGGAATTGGTGGCGGTGCCGAACGTTAATTACTTCGTCCTGCACGACCCACCGGGAGACGCGAGCTACTCTTATCTTGAAGACTCGATGACCATCAAGGGGCTTATGGGCGGCGTCACGATGCGGGTCAAAGACACGACAATTCCGGTCTATCCCTCGCCGTGGAGTGATGAGAGGCAATTTGGTAACGCAGGCAACTCCTCCGCTCCCTTCATTGAGGGAGGAGCGGATCTAGATGATATCAAAAATGACGATAGGGATATCGGAAAGAGAGGACTCCTCGGCTATCGGAACTCAGATACAGCCGGTGCCCACTACTTTGGGGCTGCTGTTGCTGAATCGGTCATCGGTGGTATAACCGTCGCCGCCGGCCCCTTTGGCTTTGCTCTTCAACTGGTCAAAATGGGTATAACGACCGGCGTCCTTGCAAATGAGGAATTCATCCAATACGAGGTGAGTCCCAACCGTTTTCTCCGGACACCGAGTGAAGATGAGATTGACGACCTGCCGGATAAGATGGGGCCGGGTAAGGGCGACCTCTACTACGGCGAGGGTTGGACGCTGGGGCTACAGACGAAATACCGTCTCGGTATCAAGATCAACCCAGATTATGACGCCACCGACCCCGACTCCTCAGAGTGGATTCCAGATACCGCCCTCATCCTGACGTACGATATTCTCGATGTCAATAACCAGTACGTTTACACCGCCACCGATATTGAGCGTATCATTGGCGACCTCCATGAACAGATTCAACTGGGGGGTACACCCGTCCCGGATTCCAATGCGGAAACCAAACAGGAGAATCTGAAAAGCGCACGCAACACATGGATAGCCTTGCTGGAGAAAAATCCAGCCTATGTGTGGCGGAAAAAGTACGTTGAAGGCAAACGACTCTTCACCGAAGAGGTAGGCACAACCGAAGACCCAAACAACACGATCTACGGCGATGAGGATTCCAATGCGTCGTCAGACCGTGCCGCGCTTAACGCATTCCTGGAGAGCGAGTTCCCTGGCGACGATGGCGAACTGCTGCTCTTCAGAGGTGGTACTGAATTCGATTATTCGCGGACGGTGGCCGAAATCAATACGGTGGAGTTTTCAAGTGAAGTCGCTGTCAGCACCGAGGGAGTCTTCTCGAGCGAGTTTGAAGCCGGTATTGACTTCGAATTCTTGGGCTTTTTTAACAAGACCTATATTCGGTTAGGGTCGGCAGTGTCCGTTAGCAGCTCTCAGGTCCTTGACAAAGTCCGCGAAAGCGGCACCGAATCTGAACAGACGGTCGGCTTCGTCCTGTCGGATGGCGACGCGTGGGATTCGTTTGCAGTCCGCACCTACGAGGGGCCGTGGGGGACGCCAGTTTTCTTCGCCGACCCGGGCAGCGTCAGCTCGTGGCCATGGGAGAGCGGGACAGAAAAGGGCGTTGATGTGCAATTAGGGGCGCCCACCGGAAGCGACGGTCCCTTCGACTACCGCGACGGCGCACACTACCAATTCACCGTGACCTCGACCGGTAGGGGCGTCAAAGAAGGTTCAGGCTTCCCATTTATCTTCTATGATCTGCCGATTACCAATTCGAAAAGCGCGACGATTAAATTCAATGGCAGCCATGCCGACCGCTACCGTGTGGAACTCTTCAAAGGCTTCTCCACCGACGATCTCTTTGGAAGCGCCAATATTGAAGAGAGGGATGGCATCGGCATCGCCTCCGCCAATATCACGGTCTCCATCTATCCACCCGAGAGGGATTGGGACAACGCCGGTGAGTTTGAATACCCTGTGCTAGTTCAGGCAGAGTCTGAGATGGACTATCAGATTGCGGTCAACAAGCTCCTGAGACCGCGCTTTAGAGATCTCCGCGCCCCACGAGCGACCGTTACTGCGCCGTATGACGGGCAACGCATCAGCCCGAAGGTGTTCGGTAGCGGGTTCGAGATTGAAGTCATCTCCGATGATGCGGACGTCGCAAAGGTTACGTTGCAGCGGCGCACGGTGCAGTCCGACGGTGTTTTTGAACCATGGAATACAATTTCATGGAATGATGAAAACGATGACCTCCAAGAACTCATCTGGGAAGATGGGATTGTGAACCCCAACGTCACGGTTGAGACGCCCACCGCTCCAGCCCAACGAACGAAATATACCTTCACCTGGGCGGAGGCGGGCATTTCGACCCTCGGCGTGGGCGAATATCAGATTCGTGCGCTGGCGCAAGATGCAGCGACCCAACTCGTCCAGACTGATATCGATGGGAGTGGGACGATTACCAGCGATGAACAGACGCAGGTCGGGAACCCCAATGTCGATCTCGACCCACCGGTGATTGCGTTCCGTGTGGATGCGAGCCCGCCATCGGTCTTAACCACTGTGCCGTTCTATCAAGACAAAGAGAGCGAGCGCATCTTTCGCGGCGAACTCTCCGTCAACTTCACCGACGACATGAACGCCAACGACTTCAGCGACCGGACCTTCGAGGTGGTCGATCTGCTCGATAACAACACGAAGGTCGCGGGATTCGTCTCGTACAGCCCCACCCTGCGGAAAACGGTCTTTGTGCCGGTAATACCGTTTAATCCGAACGGTTTCTACAAAGCCACCATGAAAACCAGGGCAATCGCATTTAGATTTTTAACGAGTTGCTACCGATGAGCCGTTAGGAACTTGGATCTGGAGACTGGGATAAAGGCGCTTTTGACCCAGATTCGCTCATCATTGCCAGTTGCCAGCAACTTGGGGTTTTAGTAAAAGAGAGTGGATAGGATTTTCATCAGGTAGTCATTA
>JAPUIP010000459.1 GCA_027296925.1 Candidatus Poribacteria bacterium
AATGAAGACGGTGATGTTCAACACGAAGGCTTTTACGTCTACCTCTATGTAGATTTGCTCAAGCGACTTACGTTAACGTTTGGGTATAGCGGAATTGACAGTGATATCGTAGAATCGAGCGATCCGGCATTATTCAAACAAGAAGGACGGTTCTTTGCGTGGGGTTTTAGACGAACCCAGGTTGCCGCAAGGTACAAGATACATGATGATGTCGTTATTAAGGCTGAATTTCAAAGGAACAAAGAAGATTTTGGGAAACATGGGGGACCGGAGATAGATAATGATGTTCTCACAACGTCTCTCGTGTATTCATTCTGAAAATAGGCTTATGGATTTATTACGTTTTACGTTTTACGTTTTACGCATCACACATCACGTTTCACGTTTCACCGTTCTCGTTCTGTTAATTGCAATCCCTTTCATCGCAACGGCTGGAGAAATCACAGGGGTTGTGCAAGATTCAGTAAAAGGGGAACCTGTCGAAGGCGCGCTCGTTTTCATCCTGAATGTACCTGGGGTAAAGTTTCCCCCGCCAAAGCGACTCATACCGATAGATCAGATCAACCGCAAATTTGTACCGCACATTCTACCGGTCCTTGTCGGTAGCACCGTTACTTTTCCCAATAAAGACAATATACATCACCATATTTATTCATTTTCAAAGGCGAAGAAATTCGAGCGTCCGCTCTATAAAGGCACAGATGTCGAGCCGGTCGTCTTTAATAAAGTTGGTATTGTCAAACTGGGGTGTAATATCCATGACACAATGTCGGGCATCGTTCTTGTGCTCCAGAATCCGTATTTTGGAATCACAGATAAACAAGGTAGATACACAGTCCGAAACATGTCCGCAAAGGATAAAACCGAAGGTATCCCGCCTGGGCAGTACAAGTTGGTAGCGTGGCATGAGTTTATGCATGCCGGTATCGCTGATACGGTTCGAAATATCAAAGTCGTAGCGTCCAATCAGCTCACCGTCAATTATTCGTTAGAAATGGGACGTCCAAAACGCCCAAAGAAAAAACCGGGCGGTTACGGTGGAAGGTAACGCGAGATGTTTATCAGCTTCAAGTACAAGATTCTGGGCCTGTTTTCTGCCCTGATTATTGGGGTGCTTGGGGGGATTCTGCTCGTCGTTAACCATATCTATTATCGGCGAGCTCACGACGACATCGAAATTCACCTGAAACAGACGCAGTTGATCTTTGAGCAACTCTTGAATCAACGGAACCGGCAATTGGCGACCTACGCGAGACTGCTAAGCTTCGACTTCGCTTTCAAACAAGCTGTGGCAACGTCGGAACACGCAACGGTACTTTCAGCGGCTCGCAATCATCAGGCAAGAGTCGGATCGGATCTGTTTATCGTTACGGACAGATTCGGAACCGTGCTGGCTGATACCTATGACTGGAACCGCTTTGGGGATGATATTTCAACGGAACCCTGGATTCAAGCGGCCCTCTACGGCGATGAGCATATCAGTCTGAGTCTCCTTGAAGACAATCTCTACCAGATAATTTCTCTCCCGTTGTTAGCGCCCGACGTGATTGGCACCCTAAATGTCGGGTTCCGTATCGATGACGGCGTTGCTGCAAACTTACAGCAGATGACCCTCTCCGAGGTCAGTTTTCTCGTTGGTCCTCGTGTCATCGCGTCTACGTTACAGGGCAATGTCAGACAAGATCTTGAGCGCCAGCTTGCCGAGAGAAATCAACTTCAAATAAAATCAGATGACCTTTTTGAGATTGACCTGATGACAGGCGGAGAAAAGGAGCGGTTCAAATCGATTCTGGGTTCGATTTCTTCCACGATGGAAGATTCTGAGGCTGAAATCTTCGGCGATTTTAAGTCGAAGCGGCTTAAGGAACAACTCCAAACCGTCGGTCTTGACAGTGATTTAGCACATCCGCAGAGTTTGCAAGAGGGACGGCGTGTCTTATTCAAGAAGTGCATTGTGTGCCACGATTACCAACAAATACTCAAATATTCGCGAAGGACCCCATCGGCGTGGTATCTCGCCGTTCAAAACATGAGGGAAATCGTGGAAAACGGCGTTTTACTATTTCGCACTAATTTAGCGTTCCAGGGTGAACTAGACAGTCGTGGCGGTATCCCAAAAGATTTGCGGAAAGTATTTAGGAAGAACGGGGTTCCGCTTTCTCGTGATGCCACCGTTTCGATTGAAACGGAAACACGAAATTGGGTGATAACTGATAAGAAGAAGAAAAAGACATACGTTATCCGGCGAGATGAGGAGCAACTCAACATCTACGAGGATGCGCTCATTGGGGAACCCCTCACGCAACGAGAATCGGAGCTCGTCACGGCTTATCTTATCAACCTCACGTTGGATGCTCGAGCGGGCCAAGAGATAAAAGCAGACGACTTTGAGACGGCTGATGAGTCTGAAATGCTTCGTGGCTTTGGCGATATCGAATCCACGACGGCGATGGAGCCGGAATCGACAGATACATCTGGCATGCTCACAGGCTTCGGTGGTGCTGAAGCTGCTTTTACGACGGAATCGGATGACACATCTGATATGCTTAGCGCCTTTGGTGATACTGAAGCCGCTGGCGAGTCTCACGAAACCGATACGACTGGGCTACTGAGCGCATTTGGTGAGAGTGAGGGTGAACCGGAACCCTCCGATGAAATGCTCAGCAATTTTGGTGATACAGGCGCGACCAACGGCCCCCAGGTGGCTGATAGTACTGGGCTATTGAGTGCATTTGATGATAATGAGGATAAACTGGAAGTCGCCGAGAGGCGAGGCGATGTTGAAGATGGACGCCTACACGAGGGAGTGGGTGTGGTAAAAAGGAACGTCGCTACAGGCTTAGTGCAACACGTATCACAAAACATCGATGTGTCACCCAGCTACCTGATTCAAGATTCCCTGGATCAGGCACTTGCTCCCTTAAAGGAAATCCAGAAAAATCTCTTCATTATTGGCATTGGAGCGATTGCAATCAGTATCGGATTCGCGCTGGTCATCTCGATTGGTGTGACGTCAGCCGTACGCCATCTCGTCCGGGGGACGGAAGAGGTCGTCACAGGAAACTATGAATATCGCTTGGACATTCCGCAGCGGGACGAAATTGGTCAACTGGCAACTCACTTTAACGCCATGGTCACCGGATTAAGAGACAAAGAAAGAATCCGAGGACTTATGGATAAAGTGGTTTCGAAGGAAATCGCCGCGGAATTGCTAAAGGGCGAAGTGAAACTGGGCGGTGAAACACGAAAATGCACCGTGCTATTCTCGGATATTCGTAGCTGGACGACGATTTCAGAAAAACTTGAGCCGGAGGTGCTCGTCGAGATGTTGAATGGCTATCTGACATTGATGAGCAAAGCCATTGAGAATCAGTTGGGTGTGATTGACAAATACATTGGAGACGCCATCGTGGCGCTTTTTGGCGCGCCGGTGGGTCATCGGGACGACACTCGGAGAGCTGTTGATGCCGCGTTGGAAATGCGTCGTTGTCTTGGTGTTCTAAATGCAGAGCGCGAAAAGAACGGGGAATTTCCGCTGGAAACCGGAATCGGAATCAGCGCGGGATTGGTGTTAGCAGGAAATATTGGCTCAGACACTCGCCTGAATTACACCGTCATGGGAGATACCGTCAATTTGGCGGCTCGTCTGGAAACGCTGACCAAACTTTATGGTGCAGGCATTATCGTCCCAGAATCCGTCCGTAACGAAATAGGGGCTGACTGCTTATACCGGGAGTTGGATCTCATTCAGGTCAAGGGCAAGACCGAATCCGTCCGTATCTTTGAGGTGCTAACACGTCATGCAGACAAGGAACTCCTGCAACACGTTGAATATTTTGAAAATGGACTCGCATGTTATCGCCAGCAGAATTGGGCTCAAGCCGAAGAATTTTTCACCCAGACCCTCGGGGGGTTCCGAAACGACCTCGCCTCAACGCTCTACCTGGAACGGATTCAGCACTGCCGGAAGTTTCCTCCGCCTCCAAACTGGGACGGCGTTTTTGTTGCCATTGAAAAATACGATGACAATGAGTAATGACCTCAAGTTTAATGGGAAGAAACATACCCTTCGGGGCAACCAAAGAAAATACATACTCCGCAAAGGTTGATGAAAAAATGAACTCCAAAACCCCAATCAAGACCCAATTGCCATTATACAAAGCGTTGCCAACAGTGAAGTCCACTGATAGGATAAAGCCACGCGGCTCTCGAAGGGTTTATATTGAAACTTACGGTTGTCAGATGAACGTTAGCGATAGTGAGTTGATGGCGGGCATCCTGATACAAAACGGCTACGAAATAGTAGACGACTCAGACACTGCCGATGTTGTGCTCCTCAATACCTGCGCCATTCGTGAAAACGCGGAAACAAAGGTACTCAACCGCCTCAAACACCTCAATCACCTCAAGCGTCAGAAACCGAATCTCGTGCTCGGTGTGTGCGGATGCATGGCGCAACACATGAAAACAAAGATTACCGATGCCGCACCGTATGTCGATCTCCTGCTGGGACCCGATGCCTATCGGAACCTCCCGATGGCAATCAATGTGGTGACAAGCGGTGATGCATTTCTGGGCTTGAGGCCGGACAAGGGCGAGGACTATGCAGATATTGCTCCAATTCGCAAGGAGGGTGTCCGGGCATGGCTGACGATCCAACGAGGGTGTGACAAGATGTGTACCTTCTGCATCGTGCCGTTTGTGCGCGGGCGCGAGCGAAGTATTCCGCTACCTCTTCTCGTCAATGATGTCAAGCGACTTGTTGATGAAGGCTTCAAAGAGGTTGTCCTGCTGGGGCAGACGGTGAACTCCTACCACGACGGGCAGCACAATTTCGTCGATCTCCTTTTCGCAATGAGCGAAGTTGAGGGGATTGAACGGGTGCGTTTTACGTCGCCGCATCCGAGCGATGCCACCGATGGCATGATCCAAGCGATGGCGAGTTGTGATAAGGTCTGCAACCAGATTCATCTGCCGCTGCAATCCGGATCGACGAAGGTACTTCAGGCGATGCGACGAACGTACACGGCAGAAGCATACCGCGATTTGGTGGCGAAAATGCGAGAGCGCATTCCAAATCTGGCAATTTCCACCGATGTCATTGTCGGTTTTTGCGGTGAGACTGAGGCGGACTTCATGGAGACGTGTAATCTCATGGCTGAGATTCGATATGACTCCGCGTTTATGTTCAAGTATTCCGCACGTGACGGGACGCTGGCGCACAGAACCCTCGAAGACGATGTGAGCGAGGAGGAGAAGGGGCGACGCCTGCGTACAATCATCGAACTGCAAGAAGGTATCTCCCACGAACTCAATCAGGCGTTGATTGGCGAAACTGTCGAGGTGTTGGTCGAAGGAGAATCTCGCCGGGATGCGGATAAATACCACGGCAAAACCGATGGTTTCAAGACGGCCGTTTTTCCGAAGGTGAATTCAAAGATCGGCGAGCTCGTTCGTGTGAAGGTCGAATCGGCGACAGCGCATACGTTGCTTGGGGAGATTGTTGCTTAACGGGGTTACCGTCAAACCGATTTGCTATCTCGAAGGAACTGAAAATGCCCTCGTCGGTCGCTATCGTCAAATGTGCTACCTATTCACAAGATTGCGTTGATCGGGCCATCACCAATCTGCTGAATCTCCTTGGAGGGATGGGACGCTACGTGAAACCAGGCGATCAGGTCTTACTCAAGCCTAACCTCCTGGGGGCGTCTCACCCGGAGTACCCCACTTCAACTCACCGCACCGTTGTCCGTTCGCTCATCCAGCAGGTACAATCTGTGGGTGGAAAACCCTTCATCGGGGACTCGCCCGCCTTTGGGAATGTGATGACAGTCGCAAGAAATTCGGGACTCCTGGCGGTTGCGGAGGAACTCGGTGTGCCGATCACGGATTGGCGTGGGGCTGTGAAGGTCGTCCATCCCGCGCACTACAGCTTGCGATCATACAAACTGGCGCGAGAGGTCGTCGATGCTGACGTCGTTATCAACGTGCCGAAATTGAAAGTACATCAGCAGATGCAACTGACAGCGGCAATCAAGAATAACTTCGGTTGCGTCCCCGGCAAAAGGAAAGCCCGCCTCCATCTCTCGCACGGGAAAGATCGGATCACCTTTGGGAAAATGTTGATTGAATATTGCGAACTGATCAAGCCCGCTCTGACCGTTGTGGATGCAGTCGTCGCTATGGACCGGATGGGGCCGCGTCGTGGAGATTCCTATCCACTCGGTGTCTTGACTGGAGGTACAGACGTCGTTGCCCTGGATCGCGCGCATGCAGAAATCGTTGGCTTGCCAGATACGGAATTTGATCTGATGAACGCGGCGCGCGCGATTGGTGTCGGCGAAACAGATCTGATGCGGATGGAAATACTCGGAGAACCCCTCACGGAGGTTCAAGTCACGGATTTCAAATTCCCGCCGATGAGGCCTGTGACCTTCTCGCCGCTTCGAGTTGCGAAGAGTACAATCAAGCATCTCTGGGCGAAGCGTGCGGCTTGATTTTTCAATTGGCAGATTCAGCGTTGTCTGAAATCGCCAAAGGGCATTGTAGAGAAAAGAAAATGATCCGGAATCAATTGCTCAGAACAGGTGAAATGGCAAAAATTAGGATTAAGTCTCGATCTGAGATCGAGGCGATGCGACGTAGCGGTAAAGCCGCGTCCATTTTATTACAGAGAATTGGAGAGGCGGTTAAGCCTGGTGCCTCGACTTACGAATTAGACCAGGTTTCCCGTGAAACCATTAAAGAACTCGGAGGTATCTCATCGTTTCTTGGCTATCAGCTTCCGGAACACGAGCCATACCCCGCGACAATCTGCGCGTCAATTAACGAAGAAGTCATTCATGGCATTCCAAGCAGAAATCGAATCTTGAAAAAAGGGGACATTATCGGCATTGATACGGCGATTTTTCTCGGTGGTTATCACGGGGATAATGCTTTCACCTTTTGTGTGGGTGAAATCTCTCCTGATGCGCAGAAATTGCTTGATGTGACCCGAGGCGCGCTCTATCGAGCAATCGATGCGGCAAAGCCCGGCAATCGACTTGGGGATGTCTGTTACGCCACACAGAACTATGCGGAGACGCACGGTTGCTCCGTTGCCCGGGATTTTGTGGGTCACGGCATCGGGCGAAAAATGCACGAGGCGCCTCAAGTTGCCAATTTCGGGGAACCCGGCAAAGGGGTCCGGTTGAAGCCCGGCATGGTCCTCGCAATCGAGCCAATGATAAACGCCGGCACCCACGAAGCAGTTGTCCGCGAAAATGGTTGGACGGCCGCCACTGCGGATGGAAGTTTGTCAGCACATTTTGAGCATACCGTTGCCATCCTTTCCGACGGCCCCGAGATTTTGACCTATAATAGTGAACTTTGGGGGGATTGAACCGGCAAATCTGCGGATCGATGCCTTCACGTTTGTATGTATCATGGAGACTTACATGGCAAAGATTGTCAACATTCATGCACGAGAAATCCTGGACTCGCGCGGCAACCCAACTGTCGAAGTTGACGTAGAATTAGATTCAGGGGTGTTGGGGCGCGCTGCCGTCCCCTCTGGCGCATCAACCGGGGAGCATGAAGCGGTTGAACTTCGGGATGGCGATGGGACGCGCTACCTTGGAAAAGGCGTACAGAAAGCAGTTGAAAACGTGAACACGATTATCGCGAGGGAACTTATCGGAGGCAGTGTGTTCGAGCAGGCGGCGGTGGATGGGGCGATGATCGAGCTCGATGGCACCT
>JAPUIP010000046.1 GCA_027296925.1 Candidatus Poribacteria bacterium
TCTAGCGTGGGAACGCTTAGCCAAACCGAGTTCTGGTCACATCGCAAGGTTATGGGCAAAAGGTGAAGTGCTTAGAATACTTGACAGGGAGGCGAAAGACAATTGGGGGGCGGCCATAGAACTTGCTGCGACGTATCAAATTATCACTCCGGTGAGTGGTGCTGTGGTTTTGGAAAACGCCCAACAATACGAGGCCAATGTGCTGACTCCGGTCGCCCCTAGCAGCGTACCGACGATTCCCGAACCTGAGGTATGGGCACTGTTAATCGTCGCATTGTTATTGATTCTATGGTTCCGATTTCGACATCGAATTCATCTCGCGATAGAACGGAAATCAGATGGCGTGTGAGCCTCATCGCTTTGCAGGTTGTTGCATTTTGGCGCGTATGGGTTTGGTACGTGAATCGTGTGTGGGAGTCGCCAGAAGATTTATTGGGGCTGATTCTTCTCGTGACGGTGTCTGCCTTGCTCTGGACGCAGCCAAAAGTCAGCCGGGAGAGTCACATCCCCTTAATGCCTGTGATTTTGCTGATTTGTCTCTACATCCTCTTTTATCCTTTTGCTCCACCGCTCATTCGTGCAGCCATCGCGATTACTGCTTTAGGGACCACATTATACCTTCTGTATTTTGGACGGATGCCACCGCTCTCTGTCTGGGGGCTCTTTCTGCTGGCTTTGCCGGTCATACCCACGATGCAGTTCTATTTGGGCTATCCTGCGCGAATAATTGCGATAACCCTAACCGTACCGATCCTTCAATCGGGCGGGTTTGCAGTCGGTCAAGAGGGCACCGCTCTCTTGTGGGATGGTCAAATGATACAATTCGATGCGCCATGTAGCGGTGTCAAAATGCTGTGGGCGGGGCTATTTGTGACACTTGCTCTTGCATCCTATTCCCGTCTTGGGCTTTTCGCGTTAATCGTATTGTTAGCAATCTGTATAACCGCGATATTATTGGGCAATGTGTTGCGGGGCTCAAGTCTATTTTACATGGAAGCGGGGATTCTTGATGTGCCTTCATGGTGGCATCATTGTATCGGTTTAGTTGCTTTTGCATGCACAGCGGGGGCAGTCGCGTATGGCACTCAGTGGATTCGAGGTTGGGAAGTGGAACGCCGGAAGGGAAGCATGGAAGAAGCGAAGCGTGGAAGGTGGGGCCAGTTCTATTGGAGCAACAGATTTATGGGAATCCGCATTGTATTTGTCGGGCTCTGTACGGTAGCAGCTTTCATGCCGATGATTATCGCAACCCCGCATAAGTACCATGATTTGACGCAATTTCCCGGATGGCCGGAGACATTTCGCAATCAGCCAATACAGCAGTTATCGCTATCGGACAGAGAGAGCACATTTGGAAAGGATTTCCCAGGGATGTTGGGGCGCTTCACTGATGGCAAACGCGAAATTGTCATCCGATGGGTGACTCAGGCGACCCGAAAACTTCATCCCGCATCGGACTGTTTTCGCGGACTCGGTTACGTCGTCGAGCCGGCGCCTATGCACATTGACTCCGATGGCTTACATTGGGGGTGCTTCAAGGCGCGACATAAAGACCAGACCCTCCGCGTTTGCGAACAGATTATCGATGCTGATGGCAAGATCTGGAGCGACGTCTCCGCGTGGTATTGGGCTGCATTCCTCGGTCGAAGTACAGGACCGTGGTGGGCGTATACAGTTGCAGAAAAGATAGAATAGCTATTCCAAATCCCTCCGCTTCTTCCGCGATCTGCTCACAGACCAAATGGATTGGTCGTGAAATATCGGAATGCGCCCTCACTGCTTTCTCCTCTCTAACGCATCGAGCGTTAAATGCAGCAGTTCGTCGGGACGATTTGTGATGCCGAAGCCTCCCCCAGGAACACCTTTATCCGGGTCAAACTCACCAATATAGAAGATCACCGGAGTTGTCTGATTCGCCCGCCGAAATTGCGCTAGAAACTTAAGCCCCGCCGTAGCTTCGTCACCCCGAGCCATATCGGAAATGACCAAATCGTAGTTGCCCTTCCGGAGAAGACTCAGCGCGTCTGCCGTATTCGTAGCCGTGTCTATTTCTGCCTTTAACTGACGGAACATCCGTGACTCGTTACGATTGTTTTCCGGACGGTCGTCTACCCAAAGGATTTGAACATCTCTGAAGATTTGCAAATGCTGCTTGACGCGGTTCAGTACCTGTTCTTTGGCCCGAGGAGGGACTGTCACTTTCCACTGCGGCGCTTTTTCTGCCACTTCGATGGCTTCGTCAATTGAATTTCTAACAAAAGAAAGCTCCATGTCCATAAACTTGAAATGACTCAGATTTGACAGTAATTCACGAATTGGCCGATCGTATCGCAAAAGTACAACAATCGCTAAAATGAACCAGAGTAGGGGAGGCACGAGTTTTCCTAACGCTTCAACTGTTTCTTTTTCCATCTTTTACTCCTTGGTGGGAAGACATGATGGGTACGGTGTCGGTCAAGAGCAAACCGGCTATGGCATGGTAGCAAAGGTACATCAGGCGCTCTGAAAAGTCAAGCGTTTTTTGAATATGAATGCAGGATCGGGGCTGTTTTCCGACTTACAAAAGACACTTAAATTTCGTCGGGGCTTTTGTTGCCAATTCTGCGGTTCATAGCACAATCTGCTCGCGTAGTATTCTTGTGGAAATTTGTGCGCATCGAATGTTATAATCAACAACGTTCTTTTATTTTTGGCACGCCAAGTGGCCATAATTTTCTGCATATTGATGGAGTCCTGGCATGGACGAACCACGAAATGAAGAGCCTGTAGACGAAACAGACCTATTTGAGTATTTCCAGATTGTTTGGCAGCGAAAATGGGGTGGGCTGCTGATTATCAATTGTGTCGTGATTGCAACACTCATCCACACCCTGTGGCTGGCTGATGAAGTGTATGAGGCGCAAGCGACGATTATGCCGTTGAAATCATCGTCTGGCAGCAGGATGTCCGCTCTCACCAATTTCGTGCCGGGGGGATTGCCGTTTTCCATGAGTCCGGGCGAGGAAAATCTCAATCGATTCGTCAACATCCTGCAAAGCCGAACGTTAGCTGAAGCGGTCGTCCGCCATCTGGATCTGATGCATGAGCTTTATCGAGATGTTCCCCCCCAAGAACGTCCAACATTCCAACGCGTGGTTAAGCACGTGAAGAGCGACCTGGTGCAGGCAACGGACAACAAAAAAGGGTTGGTTCAATTTTCGGCGCAGGCGGATTCACCTCAACTCGCGGCGGACATTGCCAATGCCTACGTGCAGCATCTACAACGCTACTTGAAGGAAAATATCGCGACCGAATCTGAGCGAAACCGGATCTTTATCGAAGGACAGCATCAGCAAGCGGTACAAGATCTGGAACAAGCGGAGCGACAGTTGCAGGCTTTCAAGGAGCAACACAGGCTGTTTTCGCTTTCTGCGCAAACGGCGGATCTGATGACACGCCTCGGTACACTGAAGGGCAACCTCATGGCAAAACAGGCCGATTTAAATGTCCGCAAGCGGAGTGGCGTCGCCGAAAACAACCCGCAGTATAAGACGTTGACTTATGAAATTGAAGTGATCAAACAGCAGATTACTGAACTGGAAGAAGGCACCCGCGATACAGTTGAATCCGAATCAGTTGCTCTCGAAGCCTTACCGGAACTTGAGCGGGAACTTGCCCGGTTGATGCGAGAAAAGGCGGTACAAGAGACGTTGTACCAACTGCTGGGACAACAGTACGAAGAAGCCAAGATTGCGGAAGCCAGTGCCGAAATCAGTTTTTTAACACTCGATTCCGCGATTCCACCCTTGTTGCGTGTGAAGCCGAATCGAATGCTTAACCTGTTGCTCGGTGGTATGCTCGGTGTGATGTTTGCCTTTGCTTATGTGATGCTGCAAACCGTAGTGGAAAAATATAGAAACCGTCAAGAGGAAGAAAAAGGATGAGTCAAACTGCTCTTCTCGATCCATTGACATGTGCGCTACCCATTCGACGGCTGACCGTCGCCGAATACCATCAGATGGGAGAAGCCGGTATTCTTTCCGAGGATGACCGGGTGGAGTTGATTGATGGAGTTCTCATACAAATGAGCCCCAAAAGAACTCGACATAGTGTGGTTGACAGCCAACTCGCAACGCATTTTTACCCCCTTGTTCTCGAAGGACAGGCGATATTGCGCGTCCAGGAACCTATCATTCTCAGCGATGACACCGAACCCGAGCCGGATTTGGCACTGGTCAATCCGTGTGAAGATGCTTATTTAGAGGCACATCCTTCGTCGAGCGACATTCTGCTTTTAATCGAAGTCTCCGATACCACATTAGAAACAGATAAAGAAATCAAGCTGCCTCGTTACGCGGCTTCAGGGATTCCGGAAGTCTGGATTGTCAATCTGGTTGATGACATCATCGAGGTTTATCAGGAACCCCGCAAACACCCGGATGGGACGGTAAGCTACCGAAAGCGAAGCGATTTTGTGAGCGGAGATGTCCTCACCCTTCAAGTGGCGCCATCCCTGAACATCGCAGTTGACGAGGTATTGGTTTGATTCAGAATAGAAGATGCTAACTGAAGCGTTTCGTATTCAAATGGCACGGCACAGACAATTTACAAAACAGGAGGATTATTAATAATGCCTGAAATTCGTATTGCTATCGTTGGCGTAGGAAACTGCGCATCTTCCTTGATTCAAGGCAT
>JAPUIP010000460.1 GCA_027296925.1 Candidatus Poribacteria bacterium
ACCGATTCAAGCTCACCGACGAATTCGGCCTGCGATCGCACTATCGTGACCCCGGCGAGTTTGACAGTGAACTTGAGCGGCGCTTCGCGGTACAGTTTGAGACGCTTGAGACGGAGTGGACGCTTGAGCGTGAGACGGACATCATCGATCTCAAAGACACGGTGATGATTCCGGATTTTGGCTTCTCGCATCGGGATGGGCGGCGAGCATTGATGGAAATCGTCGGTTTTTGGACGCCGGATTATCTTCAGAAAAAGTTGTGGAAATTGAAACGGGCGGGTAGGCGCAACATGATCATTGCGGTGTCAGATCAATTAAACTGTTCAACGGAGGACTTTCAGGATATTACCGGTGAGGTACTGTTTTTCAAAACGCGGATTAACCCCAAAACAGTACTGGAGAAGGTGGAAGCGTGTGCAGCTCTGGAGGTTGAGTAGAACTGTCACACGCTACGATTCTACAAAATCTGCAGGCTTTGTGTGTCTGTCCATGCAGCAACCAATCATCATTTATCTTTCCTTCTTCACAGCCAAGACCTGTCAGCGCGGAGAACTTGAGTTTCCAGACCACTTTCAAATTCCTTCACGGCATCAGCAATCAGGTTAACAACCGATGATCTCGCAATCCTTTCGGTATTCAGGACCAAATCGTAAAGGGTTTCATCTTCCCAATGCCGTTGGAACGCCTCGTAGATATATCGCGCTCTGAGGCTGTCCGTCCCAACAACATTGTCCAACGCTTCCTCGTAGCTCAGCCCTTCCTCTCTGACAAGGCGATATGCTCGCGTTGTTAATGGTGCAATCAAGCGTACTCGCAACACATCGGGTTCATCTTTCAGAATGCAATTTGCACCGCGCCCGACAATAATGATATTGCCGCGCTTCCGAAGGAGCTCGACTGTCTTTCGGAAAAAAGACTTCCGGAACAGATGAAAAGCCAAAATCCCTTCCGCTGGTTGAAGATAATCGCGTTGACGCAATGATAATGAAGCCAGCGCTGAAATAGACCAACCTTCCGAACCCGTTAGAAATTGTTGAAAACGGTGAGAAAGTATTAGCGTTCTTAAGAGAGTAAGAGCAATGAAAAACCGTGCATGCTGTTTTTGGATTTGAATCTGCCGCGGATGACACGGCATCGAATTGCGCAAAATTATCAAGCGGGATGACTTATTGAATTGATTCCAGTTGTCGTCTTGACAACCTCCAGGGAAGAGCAAGACAGAATCGACAGCTTCCAGTCGAACGTCGCGGATTATATAGTTGAGCCGGTGAACTATTTACAGTTTGCGGAAATGGTGAGAATGGCCAATATATAATGGACGTTGAGCGAGTTGCCGGATTAATGCGAGGGTTGATCTGCTCTTTCAGGAGTTAAACATTGTAGAGGATAGCGACATGGAAGACCGGATTCGGGTTTTATTCATTGAGGATGATAAGATTGACCAGATGGCTTTTCAGCGCTTCGTCAAAACTGAAAATCTCCCATACGACTATACGATCGTCGCTTCTTTTTC
This sequence comes from Candidatus Poribacteria bacterium, assembly GCA_027296925.1. GTDB lineage: Bacteria > Poribacteria > WGA-4E > WGA-4E > PCPOR2b > JAPUIP01. The sequence goes on from JAPUIP010000460.1 coordinate 1,514, forward strand.
AGAAGCCAAGCGAATGTTAGAGCTTAAGAAATTCGATGTTGTCGCCACCGATTACTGGCTTGGTGATGGAACGGCTGTCGATATTTTCAATTCCATCATAGAAACGCCTGTTATTGTGATTACCGGCGCGGGTGACGAAGAAATCGCTGTTAAAGCGATGAGAGCCGGCGCTTACGATTATCTCATAAAGGACACGGAGCGGAACTACCTCAAAGTCCTGCCGGTAACTGTTGAAAGGGCAATTTCTCAGGGGAAAACACAAAAACAGATCAGAATGCTATCTCATGCCATGATGGGCATCAGCGATAGTGTCTACATTACCGATATGGCGGACAGAATCATCTTTGTGAACAGGGCGTTCTGTCAAACGTATGGATATAAGGAAGAGGATATTCTTGGAGGGCAAAGCCGTCGTATTTGGCAAGATAACTCGACGACGGCAAAGAATGCTTTCCCCAAAATCGTTGAAGGCGGCGAGTTCTATCACAGGCGCAGAGATGGCAACCCATTTCCTGTCTCTCTTTCGGGCTCTGTCATTGAAGATAAAAATGGAAATGCGGTGGCTGTTGTGAGCGTTGTTCGTGACATCACCGAACGCAAGCGGGTTGAAGACAACTTGTGGCAGATGGCGATTCACGATGAACTGACGGGGCTCTTCAACCGCCGGTACCTCATGGGACAATTGGCATCCGCCATACGTTCTGCCAAACGATACGGATACCCCCTCAGCCTCTGTCTGTGCGACCTCGACAACTTTAAGTCAGTCAATGACACTTATGGACATAGCATGGGAGATGAGGTCCTCATCAAATTTGGCAAGCTGATTACGAATGAATTACGCACGACAGACATCTCAGGACGGCTCGGCGGGGATGAGTTCTGTATCATTTTTCCTCATACACCAGCCTCTGAAGCAGCTAGCAGTGTCGAGCGCATCCGACGTCAACTGGAAAAGCTGGTATTCAGCGTAGAGGGCGGTATGCCATTCTCCATAACAGCGTCGTTTGGTATTGCGGAATTAACCTCAGCGGAGGTGGATGAAACGGGCTTGTTTGAAAACGCCGATCAAGCATTATACCGAGCGAAGCGGTTGGGGCGAAATCGAAGCATTTGCAGCGCGGTACAAAAGGAAGTATGAGCCGGTGTGTAGCACGGGCGCTGCGATGACACAGTCGAGACCCGTGCTTTGGCCAACTTCAGGACAAAGAAATCGAAGATTCATTCAAGATGCTGCATCCATGTTTCTTAATCCCGACCTATCGGGGCGTGCAGAGCAATATCCAATAGTCAATAGAAATCCAATCCCTTTGACACGGATGGTATTTTCTTAATGTGCGCATCCGCCTGCTTCAATTACCGTCCCTGCCAGCGATCCGGCACCGGTTGCTCCTGAGCGCGCTTAAACAGATCCGCCCACTCCGCGGAGCCGTCGTTGAACCGGAGCTCCAGACGCGCGCCTTCCACCTGGGCTTCGCCGTTGCCCGCATTGAAATAACTCAGCCCATCGCCGGCCATGTGGATACAATTCCCATCCGGATAAACGACGGTTTTGATAATCTCTGGGTGCGCATGGACATGGATTCCTTCCGCATCGAGCTTTTCTTCAGGCACGCGATATTTTTCGACTGCCTCTTCGTCAACCTCGACCCCCAATCCGGGGCCGTCAGGCACCTTTTGGCACCCGTTCACGACCTCGACCGGCTGCTTCAACAGGTGGTGACTGTAGAGGTTGATGCACGTAATCGCCGGCCAAGTTGCATGCGTCAAGACTGACCCGATATGTGCCGTCCAGGTGGTCGTCAAGCCGTTGCCGACAATCTGCAGCCAGAAGGGCATATCCGCTTCGGCACTCAACGCGCCCTGTCGCATGACCGTAGACTTCCCGCCACCGATGACGAATCCGTCGCACACTCCCTCGCGGATGCCGGTGGTGTAAGGCGGGGAGCCGAAGTGCATGGCAACCTGCCGGTCGATCGCCTCGCGAATCTGTTTATTTCCCGCTATATCCTCCTGTGGGATGGGGCTCTCGTAAATCGCCACGTTGCTGTACTTTTCCAATTTCTTCATGACAGGAATCGCTGTCTCCGCGTCCCGGAGGGAGCTGTTCGGATCCAGATCCAGTTTGAAATCCGGCGGAATGACCTTGGAGACGGCGTCGACTTGGGTGACGATATCCCACCACGGACGGGGCTTGTTCTTGAAGCTGGTGTAACCGTTCTTCACAGCGTCACTGGCCTCGGCTGCCCAATTCTCCGGTGAGGCGTCGATCGACCACCAGGAAATCGGCGTTGCATCCCGGACCTTCGTGCCGAGCAATTCGTAGACCGGCACTTCCATGATCTTGCCGACCACGTCGAAGAGGGCCATCTGCAAGCCCGAGCCGAGGGAATCATCGTTCATCAGTTTGGCGGGGCTCTGCCCCATAACCCTGGCCGCTCCCTTTTCGGTCACTCGTCCGTAGGTGTAGTGGCTGACCGTCTCGCCCCAACCGACGTGTCCGGTGTCGGCTGTGACCTTACACAGTTCCAGAACGGACCAGTTATACACCGTCGATACGCTCTGCGTGGTGATCTCCTGCTGTCGGGGGGTAAATGGTACCTCAACTATAATACGTTCGACATCTACAACTTTCATTGTATCATCCTTTCTACTACACTAAAACGCTTGTTGTCATTCTGAGCCAGGTCACTCGTCTCACGGGTTCGACTCCCCTCCACGCTGGTGGACTAGGCGAAGAATCTCGTGATAGATGCTTCGCTGTGCTCAGCATGACATCTACGCGATAAAATGGTTGCTTACTCGATGACGGTTGAATGGAGTGCGTACCGTTTCACGGCATCTTCGTCCAGCTCTACTCCCAATCCGGGCTTATCCGGAACCCCGGCGTATCCATCTCGAACCAGGGGCTCGGCTAGCAGGCTGTGCTCATGGACAAAATTGCCGCACAGGTCGCTGCCCAGCGTACAATTCGCCGCCGCCGCTGAGGCGTGCAGGCGAAAGACATCAAAGATTCCGAGATCGACATTGGAAGCCTGCCACACGGGGATACCGGCTGCCTCCGCAATCCGCGCCATATCCAGGAAGCCCCAGTCAGAGGGCGCGACATTGATGCCATCCACAGCCTGCAGGTAGACCGCCTCAATCACCTGTTGTGGATTCTGCAGATGCGGTGCAATGATAACATCGGTCTCTTCTTTCAGCCGCCGGTAATCCGCCATATTATCCTTGGGAATCGGGTCTTCAAAAACGATGTCGTAGCCCTCGACTTCGCGAGCCAATTCCAATGTCTGCGCCACAGTGTGAAACCGGTGGCCCGGATCCAGGACAATGCGTAGATTTGGCGCGGCTTCGTGTATGGCATGCACCCGATCCGCCACATTCCCATCGTCAATCGTACACTTAATCTTTATCCCGTGGAAGCCCAGTTCAGCAGCCCGTCTGGCCGCGGCTGCCGAGGCTTCTGGCCCCATACGCGAGATCCAGTAATCCACCAGGACGCGGTCTTGAAACTTACCGCCGAAAATACGGTACAGCGGCCAGCCAATCGCCTTGCCGATCAGGTCGAGCAAAGCGATATTGTATCCACCCCCACCCAATTGACGCGGTTCAAATTCGAGGGGGTTCTTGCCGATCAGATCCGGCGGCTGGTCGTCGCGGTCACCGTAATAAGGGCCGCTCATGCCGAGCCCGGTCAGCCCTTTATCTGTGTGAATCCGTAGCACATCCTGCCTTCTTTGGCCCAACGGGCCCGGGTAACTTGCAGTGAACTCTTCATATTCAGGAGGCGAAAGAATACCGGGCACAAAAGGCACACAAACGACGGTGCGCTCTAGATGCGTGATTTTCATTGTTGACTTCCTTTGAATTTCAGACCAGAAAGTGTGGGAGCCGGCCAGTCCGAAAATGACATCTAATCACGGTTCCAGGGAAACGCAAACGTTGGCTGGTTCACATAGCGTTTCATCTGAATCACGATCCGGCTGCCAGCACCGGGGGCGAGTTGGACGGTGAAGGCGGATCGATCTAACGTCAGCACCTGGTCATCGGCGGTGGCACTGATGAGTTGATGTTCGGCATAGGCACCGCCTTGAACGACAACCGTGCGTCCTTCAACCGGGTTGATATTTACAAGGGTGAGCGTTACCTCATCATCGGTGAGTTTTTCGACCAGCGCAGCCACGTCCTCCGGTATGCCGGCGCGACGATTCACGGGATCAAAATAGCGCACGCGGCAATGCAGCGGTTCACCGTGTCGGGGTGTCAGCCCACCGAGCATCAATTCGATCAGGGTGCTAACGGTAGCCGGATTGAAGCCCATCGGATCGTCAGACAGCCGTGTGTCGGGCGTCGTGGTATCTTGATACATCCCCTCCACCTTCCGGCGAACCGTACCGAAGTCACGCTGCAACGCTTCGGTTGGATAGTTCGGATTTTGCCCTTCCAGAAAACCAATCCATCCGGTCGCAGGCAACCGTTTGAGGTCGTCGCGGTTCATCGACCAGTAGTAGACGTCCAGGGCCCCTTGATTGTAGGGTTGCGGCGTGTAACTGTACCAGCCATCGTCGCCGTACATGTGTGGATACATCACCTGACCGTCGATTGTCTTTTGGTTTGCGTTGATTGTGTCGATCATGTTGCGCCACACATCAACGTAACGCTGGTCACCGGTGGCAAGCAGCGCGTTACCGAAACCGGCGATGCCCCGGACAATCGAATTGCGGTCTTGCAATTGGCCTGTTTGTGGCACGACAACAGTAAAGGCCCAACCGTAACATCCGCCGTACCATTTGCCGTCACACTCCCCGCCGATTGTGCCGTCAAGCCCGATATTGGACGGGATAATGCCGCCATTGGCTGCGATGCGTTCAACCCACGCATCAACATACTCAAGCAACCACGCTTTATATTTTGCCTCACCGGCGAGCATGTACGCGTTGGTTGCCAGGGTGGTCGCGGCAAGATTGAGAGGGTGGTCGCCGACAATGTCCGTGTAGTCTTTGAAATGCGCCAGCATCTCCTCGAAATTGCGCTCACCGTGTTTAGCGTTGAAGCGTCCCTCAACTTCGATGGGGTCGCCAGCCCAGTCGAGGTCGGTCGCTTTCCGCAGAAGCGGGCCCCGGCTGCCGTTGAACATGCTGCGAATAATCTTGTGCTCTGGATCATAATTCGGCGCCTGCGGATCTTCATTCATGTAAAATCCAGCGAAACGCCTCACGCGCTTTTGGAAGTCCCGGTCGTCGGGGTCTGACAGCCCCTGCAGATTAAAAACCGTCAGTCCTTCGGCGTTATGAAACCAGTCGAACATAACAGGAAATTCCTTGTAATACATCCCGTCACGGGCGAAAGGAACATCGACCGTTTTGGCTTCCGTATATTGGCGCAAATGTCCCTCCCACGCCTTTTTGTACATCTGCAGGAGGGTATCCGGTCCGCCGAGCGTATGCAGCATAGACCAGCCTGTGAGATTCTCGATCGCATCGTCCGGGCCGTCATTGCCGCCCCAGCGCGGGATACATATCAGATAGCCACGCTCGTCGAAATAACGATTAAAAAACTCCTGACACGCCAGCGTTTGGGCACGGAGCAGTTCACGTTCCAAGAGCGCCCAAGGCGGCGGCGGGATGGGTGTGTCTACACAAAGTGTACTCCCACTTGTCTGCAATTTTGTCACAATCTCTCTCCTTACTCAAGTATGAATATGTCTTCCAGGTCATCTGATTTTCAATTTAGGAATGGCGATTCAATCACTCCTGCATTTGTCATTCTGAGGAGCCCCGCGCCGAAGAAACTAAATTTCAGACTTCGGATTGCGGATTCCTGCCCTAGACTGTGAAATCCTTCGCAGCTTACCTCGAAGCTTACTTCGAAGCTTACCTCGAAGCTTACCTCGAAGCTCGGCACAGGTGGCACAGGCAGCACAGGCGGCACAGGCAGGACAAGTACCCTCCCTCGAAGCACCACAGGCATACCCTATCAGCCTAGGGCAGGCCTCGAAGCTCGGCACAAGTTTCCTTTCAGTCACTCCCCTCGAAGCTTACCTCGAAAGCTTGTCCCGAACTTTGAGGGGCTCGGGATACCTCGAAGCCTGCCCTAGGCTGATAGGGCTCGGCACAAGTTTCCATAACGGGCATTTCATACCCTCCCTCGAAGCTCGGGATTCCATAACGGGCAGTTCCTTGC
>JAPUIP010000461.1 GCA_027296925.1 Candidatus Poribacteria bacterium
TTGTCTGGGTAGAGCCAACGGGCCAATCCACGGCCGTATTCGGCGAAGTGACTGTGATTCTCGCCACGTTCAGCGTCGCCGTTTCATCGGACGGCAGATTGTCAGCGGACGAAGTCGAGCGAATGCGAACCGTCATCAAGCAAGGGGAGGATATGTGAGTGAATATCTACCATTTTGCCATCCTGGTTGAGACACAACCCGATCTGATGTACCACGAATGCGTAAGATGATAGCATTCACAGAATTTGATGTCAAGTCCAAACTCGTTTGGCCTACAGTTCAAGACTCGCTTGCTTCGCACAAGATACGCTTAATTCTTTCCAATCGACAGTTGCACGGCGGGACTACTGGCGACTCGCCTTTGTCCGACTGAACCATTGACGACAATGTTGTATGGGCGCACGTCGAGTTCACGACCGATGAAGGGATTTTGACGCACGGTAACGCCGGCGCCAACGATGACCGGCTCCAGTATCAGTGTCGTTTCTGTCTGACCACCCTTGAGGATGGTGACTTGGCGTTGCGGGCGAACCCCTGATGGCAATCCAACCACTGTAAGCGTGATTTCTTGACGAGAACCGCGCGCTCGACGAGCGACGACTTTCAGCGGTATTTGCCCTCCTGGCGTAATTGTAACGTGGCTCGGCGAAACCGATAACGCGACCTTCGGTGGTTCGGTCACGCTCACCACGATGCTTAATCGCTGCACGGTCAACGGTTGATTTTGAATGCGATACACTTCGACAGGGCTCGCGGGGCGCTCAATCACATCGCCGCCTACCGTCCGCACCGAACCGATCACCTGCACAACCCGATATCCCGAGGGCGCATCAGGGTCTGCGGTGAGCGTGATAAAACCTTCATTCATATCCTGCAAAATTGCACCGGGACTTGCTGTCACGCCGAGAGGCAGGTTCGTCACATCGAGAGCAACTTCGCCGGTGAACCCGACACGACGGGTTGCAACGACAGTTAAAAGGACGGTCCCTCCGCGGCCGACATTCGGATTATCCGGAGTCACACGAATGATAAAATCGGGGCTTGCCGGGGCGACACTCAAACGGTAGATGTAGCTGGCACCGCCCTGACCGGTAATGTCCTCAATCCGCAGTGCATACGTCCCCGGCTCGGAAAAGCTATAGTCAATGCGGGCATCGCGCCGACCACCGATACCGGCGTTGTTTGCCAGAACCCTGCCTTCCGCATTTAACAAGGTCAGCGACGGGCTCAACGGTGAACCGAGCTTATCGGCAAAAGCATCCATCGAATACCCACCAATCGTTGCGAAGAAGCCCCACGGTCCATACCCATTTTCAACTTTGATAAGGATCTTGTTGCGGCCTTTGATCAGTGGTAAAGCGATGACATCTTGCGCCCGCGCAATCGCCCGGTGGATATGCTTGCTGAAGATGAGCTGATCGTTGACCCAGACCTTAATACCGTCATCGGATCCAAGCGATAAAATTTCGGTACGGGCTCGATCCGCATCGTAATATGTCAGCGCGTAGCCAACAACGTCATCTTCGGAGACATTTGAGAACACGCTGTTGCCCGTTCCCCTGGATCGATACCAGCGGAGCTTTCGGCCGCCCTTGCCGATGTAGGTTTCCTCCAACTCAATCTCGACTTCAGGCGGATAAACGGTATCAAAACCGGTTTCGTTGGGATTGTCAAACGGCTGGATCACCCACCAGGGGTCAAGGGTTTTTCCTTCAGGAATGGTGAATTTGTAGTAATCGACCTCATCCGACCCCGAAACCCGCCCACTGACCGCGCCGGGCACGTCAATCATCTGGGCGCTTTCGATACGCTGGGCCATCAAATCGCCCAGGCGTTTCGCTTCCGTCCGCACAAAAGCGGTAATTCGATCGCGTTCATAGGGCGAAATATCTGCGTTTTCTTTATTCGCCATGCGCGTAATCGTTGTCTCCCACTCTTCGGCAGAAAGCGCACGATTGCTCGGCGAACGGAGTTCATGACATTGGCTACACTTGGTCTGAAAGAGGATTTCCCCTTCGATATCCCCGCCTCCGTCCATATCCGCAGCCGTCTCCTCAAGCCCCCTCATTTCGGCTTCTATCGCTTCGGAGGTGGTGCTCGCAATAAACGGGAAAACGCCGTACGGCGTAAAAAGCTGTTTGCGTCCAGGGGTTTGCTCTCCAGTGAGATCGATTGTCCACGAGGTTTCCGGTAGATTCTGACCACCGATAACTCCTTCAATCACTGTACCGATCTGACCACCCGCTGGAAAGAGATAGGTGTTGTAGGGAACAACGCCCATCGTCAAGCGATAGACCGCCGCCGGGTTGCCACGATAAAGAAGATCCCGGATGCGGAGATAGTATGTTCCATCAACTTGGATGGGGTAATCAATCAAGGGGTCAAGGTTGTAAAAACCGTTGCTGCGCGCAAGTTCCTCTCCGCCCGCATCAAAAAGGGAGATTGTGGGATTGAAGAACTGTTGACTGGCATTGTTGAGGCGATACGCCTTGACGTTAAAAACGCACCGATCGCCTGCATTTGCCTCGAACTGAAAATAGTCCACATCACCGCCGGAGGCAATCGCGCCGTTGACAATCAACGGGAGGGGAACGACTGTCGCTTCGTCGATCGTGTCGTTCGGCTCCGTGTCGATGCCCTCGACCTGTTGGCTGAGTTCAAAAGGCCAAGCCGTTGAGGTGCCATGCCTCCCCACGATGCGAATCTCTCGAACCCCGATCACCGCGTCGGGGGCAATCGTTAAGCGCAGGCTAAAACCACCACTTACTCTTGCGGCGGATTTGAGATATGACACGATCTTGTCCCGATCTTCGGGGTCTATCGGTGCGTCCTTTTCGCTGATCATCCGGTCCACGGTTACCTCCCACTGCGCAGGGGTCATCGATCGGTTGTTCGGTGAGCGCAACTCGTGGCATTGGGTGCAAGTCCCCTCGAACAACTCTTGATGGGTTGTATCCACTTCACCGCCTGCCGAGAAAACCTCGCCCGTAATCCCAGGTTCTCCCTCAATAATCAGGGCATGTGCATCGTCGAGGTCGGCGCCCTGGATGGAGACGTCAACGGTCGTCCCCACTCGACCGCCTGAGGGAAACAGTGCATTAATCCGCGGTGTCCCTTGAGCAAATACTTGAGCGAACGGAAAAAACCAGAAACAGAATATCAATATCAGGAAATAGATCCAACAGTTTGGGGTTAATGTCGTTTTTCTCATGGTCAAATGCGTTTCTTTCTCAATGGGGGCTCGTAACAATTCAACCCAGCGGATGAACGAAATTTGGGAATATGCCACGCAAAACTGCAAGTGAGAATCACTCCACACACAGTCATGACGCGGATTCTACTGACAACTTTTTGCTTAAGTCCGTGCCATTCCATCATACCCTAAAATGCCACGGCTGTCAACTCAAATTTTGCAAGGCTTGACTTTATCTCCACAACATGATAAAATGACGTGTCATTTCAGAAATCAGGAGGAATACGGTTTGGCACAACAAACACAGGGTACAATTGGGCAACAGATTCAACTCCCATTTATGGAATCGGTGCGGATTAGCTTTCAGAGTTTAATGATTCGTTTTGGTCGATCCGTCATTACGACTGCAGGAATTACGTTGGGAATTGCCTTCCTGGTATCAGTTTTAGCAGACAATGAAATTACGCTAGCTATGCAAGAAAGTGGCGCACAGGAGGAGATCGCCAGTTTTGACGAAGAAGAACCTCAAGGGATTTCTACCAAAGATATTTGGCTGATTATTATGTCCTTGATTGTCTGCGTTGTGGGAATCGCTAATTCTATGTTGATGGCAGTCACAGAGCGCTTCCAGGAAATCGGCACGATGAAGTGTCTCGGGGCGCTAGATCGCTATGTTGTGAGGCTATTCCTGTTAGAGTCCGGCTTCCAGGGATTAGCGGGGGCGCTCATTGGGTCGTTAATCGGTTGCATCGCATCCATGCTGTTGGGGCTCAAAGATTACGGCTTGGATCTGTTCTTCTATTTTCCGCTTTTGCCCGTGCTGCGGATCATTCTCTTCGGTTGCGTGCTCGGCATGATCTTGGCAATTCTCGGTGCAGCGCTTCCAGCATGGCGAGCCGCCAAGTTACCCCCGGCTGAAGCAATGCGGACCGAAGTTTAGGAGGGAGCATTCATGGCAGACGCTGTTGTTAAAACGGAAAAGGTTGTCAAAGAGTACCAGATGGGCGCAAATGTCCTCAGGGCACTCGATGGCATAGACCTTGAGATTTATGCCGGAGAGTATATTTCATTGATGGGCCCTTCCGGCTCTGGAAAGTCCACCCTCTTCAATATGATCGGTGCGTTGGATCTCCCGACAGAGGGCAAGGTCTATATCGACAATCAAGATATGTCCCAGCTCAGTCAATCCCAAATTGCTTGGTTCCGCTGTCACAAAGTTGGCTACATCTTCCAGAGCTACAACCTGCTGCACGTGATGACGGCACTCGAAAATGTGACGTTGCCGATGATTTTTGCCGGATTGTCATCGCGGGATCGAAATAAGAAAGGCGCGGAACTGCTTGAGTTGGTTGGATTGGGGGATCGAATCCATCACAGACCCGATGAACTGTCGGGTGGGCAACGTCAGCGCGTTGCGATTGCGAGAGCGTTAGCAAACGGTCCGAGTCTCATTCTGGCGGATGAACCGACAGCCAACCTGGATACGGTAACCGGGCGTGAAATTATTGATCTGATTAAAAGCCTGAATGTCCAGCAAGGGGTTACTGTGATTTCCGCGACTCACGACTTAAAGATGCTCGATGTCTCGGACCGAATCGTTGATATTCGTGATGGGCTGGTTGAACGCATTCGGGGTCGGGAGGAGATCGAGATTCAGGTCGGCGAAGTGGGAGGACACTAAAGACAAAATAAAGTCAATCTGATGGGAAAGGGGTATACCCCTTTCCCAACTTCGTTGAAAATTGGCTAGCGGTTGAAAGCTGGCCAAGTTCCCTCCGCAATAATTCCCGCCATTTCAAGGCGTCGTCCGCGTATTTGCGACCTCCCGGCAATTTTCCATCCTTATCAGGCCCAACGCTCAGCGACGACCTTTTTCTGCGTAAAGAACTCAACGGCATCCCTGCCCTGTCCGTGCATATCCCCGAAGAAGCTCTCCTTCCATCCACTGAACGGGAAAAACGCCATCGGCGCCGCAACGCCAAGGTTGATGCCGATGTTGCCGATCTCTGCCTCGTAGCGGAACTTCCGAGCGGCTGCTCCGCTGCCGGTGAACAAACAGGCCATATTGCCGTATCTTCCGCTATTGACCATGGCGATGGCGTCGTCAATTGTGTTCACATGAATCAAGCTGAGGACGGGGCCAAAGATCTCGGTTTGAGCGATTTCACCAGAGGGATTCACGTCGTTCAGGATCGTGGGGCGAACGAAATTCCCAGCTTCGTAGCCGGAGATACTGGCGTTGCGCCCATCCACCAGCACCTTTGCCCCTTCATCGCTTCCCTTCTGAATGAGTCCCTCAATTCGGTCTTTGCTTTGGGAAGTGATCACGGGGCCCATCTCAACCCCCGCTTCCAGACCGTAGCCGACGACGCGCGTGGTCGCCGCTTCAGTCATGGCGTCAGGAAACCAATCTTTCGCTTCACCGACCATGACAGCTAGCGAAGCCGCCAAACACCGTTGCCCGGCACAACCGAAGGCGCTCTCGGTCACCGCGATGCGGGTCAACTCGTCGTCCGCATCGGGTAAAACAATCATGGGGTTCTTCGCACCGCCCTGGCACTGTGCCCGCTTCCCGTTGGCTGTCGCCCGGCCATAAACATACTTGGCAACCGGCGTTGACCCCACGAAGCTAATCGCTTTGATCGTCGGGTGCTCTAAAATGGTATCCACCGTTTCTTTCGAGCCGTTGACGAGATTGATCACACCTTTGGGGAGACCCACCTGCTCAATCAACTGAAAAATCTTCTGCATGGTGAGCGGCACCTTCTCGGACGGCTTGACGATGTAAGTGTTGCCGCAGGCGATCGCGTACGGCATGAACCAGAAGACAATCATGCCGGGAAAGTTAAAGGGAGCGATTGCCGCACAAACCCCCACCGGCTGACGGATCATGACCTCGTCGATGCCGGTGGCGATGTCTTCGAGATTATAGCCCTGCATCAAGGTGGGAATGCCGCAGGCGACTTCAACATTTTCGATGGCTCGGCGCATCTCCCCCCGCGACTCATCTAATGTTTTGCCGCACTCCATCGTAATTGTGCGAGCAATATCGTCGAAGTTCGCTTCAAGCAGGTTTTTGAATTTGAATAGATATTGTATGCGATTCGTCGGCGGTGTACGACGCCACTCGACAAGCGCTTCCGCTGCTGCCTGAACCGCCTGGTCAACTTCCGCGCTCGGGGACAGGGGCACTTTGCCCAGCACTTCCGTCGTAGCGGGGTTGGTAACGTCCAGATATTCGCTGGCACTTGACTGACGCCATTCGTTGTTGATATAGTTTTGGAGAATATTTTCTGTGCTCATGGTCGTTTGCATCCCATCGTAGAAATATCGAAAATTAGAAAAGCAACAGTGTGGTGTTGCGGTTTCGCCCTACTTGGGCATCGGCACTATTATCGCACAACTTTTATAAATTTGCAAGACTCGATTGTGGTGCAGGTCAGGGGCATTTAGTTTTTGCGAGTTGAGGATACGGTAGGTCGATTTGCGAAAGTCGTCAACAGGTGTTGCTCAGGTTGCGTCTCGATTGATGAATCTCGACCGGCACTGTCAAAGCAGGGAATTATAATGAGTACGGCGAATCTGTAACCCACTGTTATCTTGCCGATTGCTCCTCTTTTTTCGCAAGCCAAAGCGCCTGGTCAAGTTCCTTTTCATTTTGCCACAGGACCAATTCGACCCCCGTAGCAAAAACCGCGTTGACGGGTGTTTGCCAAATCGCTTGCCCCAAAACGACGAATGGCGCGTTGGGCTCTGGTACATGAAGGAGACACAAGCACCAATCTCCGGGGGAGATGCTGTGTCGCGTAATCAATCCGAGTCCGGTCGCCGAGATGTTTATAGCCTGCCCATTATCAAAGGCAAGTGGGTTTGGGGACGATTTATTGACGACACCCACTCTGACCTTCCACTTCACCCTGAAACGCTCTGCGCGCTGACTGACCTCTGCGGGGGGCACACTCCAATAACGGGATTCCCACTCGCGCAGAATTCTAAATAATTCACTTTGACTAACGAGCACGACGACCTCCTCTGTAAGTTGTAGGTTGGGAATTGTTCGATACGCGGTCTAATTGTTGATTATTGTGATGCAATTGTCCCATCGGAGCCGGGGCTGGAGTAGAGCGATAGCATACGTGTCGTTGCTTTCCAAACGTCTTCCACACTCACCTTTGTGATGCATTCTGCTTCGGATCGATGACAATGCCATTCGCAACCGAAACACGACAACCGGTTGGTTACGGGAAGGGCGTATTTAACCTGAGGATATGGGAAAAACCTGCCATAATGTCCCCCACCGATGATACAGACGGTTGGAACGCCCAGTGCCACCGCGATGTGCAGCGGACCCGTCTCGCTTCCGATGTAGAGAGAAGCACGTCTCAAAAGCGCCGCAAGCTGCCTGAGCGTTGTTTTTCCAGCGAGCGTAGCCGATGATACCGACATCTGAAGCCGAATCTGTTGGATCAGATCCATTTCTTCGTTGCTACCACAGAAGACAATTTCCAGTTGAAGTTCTCTTTTGAGTCTATCCGCCAACGCTGCATAGCCGGGTAGTGACCAACTTGAATGAATCTTCAATCTTCAATCTTCAATTTCTTTGTCAGGGGCTCGGCGAAGGGCTGGCATACGGTTCATGCCCAAAAACCACTCTCCCCTTGACCAGAAGCGGTTGGTTTTCGGTGGCATCCTTTGAGACGAGCCAAAGCTGACCGTTATTTTCGTAGAGAACCGCCGAGCCGTCCGGCAGCCAAACCGGTTTTTCGCCGCCATAACGGGTCAGTTGGTTTTCCCGCGGCTCACCATCTGGACTGAACTCAACAATCCAGATCTGACGATGCTGCCCGTCAGCGCGGGAAAAAGCCAGAAGATTCGGATCTGACGGGGACCATGTCGGCTCCGCATCATCTTCCGCTCCAAGCCGGATCGGCTCAATACGTTGACTCGCCAGATCATAAACGTAGATATTCCGATCCTCACCAACCTCCGGGTTTTCAATGCTTCCCTTTGTACTGTATGCCAGCAATTCCCCGCTCCGATTCCATGCAGGCGTAAACATCTCTTGCGCCGTTGAAGGCACACGGATCTCTTCCTGGCTCGGAATGTGTCGGATATAGAGTTGGCGTCGATCCACACTGGGTCTGGCAAACGCAAGATAGTCGCCGTCAGGAGAGAGCGCAACATCCGTTGCCAGGTCGCGCTTTTCAAGCAGCAGCCTTCCTTGGGGGGCATCTGCATCGTGGAGGATGACATTTCCCTCAAGGTCTAGATAGGTGAGTCTGCCATCCAGCGAAGCCGTTGGATGTGCGCCGGCTCCCATCGGTTGCCGCATCCCATTTGGGACGTACCCCCAGATCACGTTATCATAGCTGTAGTAGATGAGTGCGTTAAACGATGTCGTCTCTTGCGTTTGATCTGTCCGCTGGCTCTTGGATTCTTCAAACTGCCCTTCAAGTTCTTTTAGCTGTGCCAGCGCATCCGCCTTGGATTCAAAATCCTTGCGATTCTGCAATTTCCATCCGGCACCGACAGCCTCGAAAGTGAATCGAACCCCTTGCGTCCAATACCACCATTCCTCGATCTG
>JAPUIP010000462.1 GCA_027296925.1 Candidatus Poribacteria bacterium
ACGGCGAGTGGTTTGAACTCTTCAACCCAACCGGTATCAGCATTGACATCAACGGGTGGCTGATTCAGGACAACGATTTTGATAGCCATCTCATCGATAATGGTGGGCCGTTGGTTATTCCTGCCGGTGGCTTCTTGATACTTGCCAGAAAAGGCGATTCCGGTGTCAACGGTGGGATCACAGTAGACTATGTATACAGCGGCTTTTTTCTAGCCAACGGTGCTGACGAACTGATCTTGCTCGATGGATCATTGACCGAGATTGACGGTGTTGAATATGATGGTGGGCCAGCTTTCCCGGATCCGACTGGCGCATCGATGTTCTTAACGGATTCCGCTCTGGACAACAACGTCGGCGCAAACTGGGGTACCTCGACGACACGCTTCGGCGATGGTGATTTTGGCACTCCCGGTACTTCAAACAGCACCGTCATCCCCGAACCTTCCACTTTCCTCCTGTTGGGCATGGCTCTGGTTGGCATGTGCGGCTACGGCTGGAGACGTCGGAAACGTAACGCATAGCCTCACCCACGCCATCCAAAATCATGAGCACCGAAAATTCTCTCGGTGCTTTTTTTGGTGCTCAAGCACAGCCACGGCGAACCCCTCATCAACCCTCTTTCTAATCCTTCAAATAGCGATCAAACCAACGCAGGATGTGATTCAACCTTTCGATGCGACGGTCGGTGCGCCCACCCCGCGAAAGCCCATGTGACTCGTCAGGAAAGCGCACCATTTCGGTCTCTACGCCCAACCGCTTCAACGCGACAAACACCTGCTCGCTCTGCTCAATGTCGCACCGCAGATCCTGTTCACTGTGTATGACAAGGGTGGGCGTCTTGACATTACCGATGTACTTCATGGGAGATTGCCGCCAGTAGTTTTCAAGGTTTTCCCACGGGGGCTTGTCACCAAACACCTGTTGCCAAATCCAGTTCCCGTCGGTAGAACCGTAAAAACTCACCAGGTTGCTCACAGAGCGTTGCGTGACCGCTGCCTTAAAACGGTCGGTGTGCCCGATGATCCAGTTGGTCATGTAACCGCCGTAACTTCCACCTGTCACGCCCATCCGCGCCTCGTCGATATAGGCTTTCTCCGCAACGAAGTTAGCCCATGCCATCACATCCTCATAATCCGCCGTTCCCCAGTTGTTCCAAATGGCTTTGGCGTGTTTCTCGCCGTATCCTTGACCACCGCGTGGATTACAGAAATGGACAACGTATCCCTGTGCGGCGAGATAGTAGAATTCGTGCATCATGCGGTTTCCGTACTGCGCCAGGGGACCGCCATGAATCGCCAAAATTGAGGGGTATTTTTGCGACGGGTCAAAGCCGGGCGGTTTGATAATCCATCCTTGCAGCTTGTTATCCGCGGGCCCTTTGAACCAGACCTCTTCGACCTCTCCGAGCTCCATCGTCCGAAGCAGATTCTGATTGAAGCGTGTCAGTTGTCGCGAGCGTCTCGTGGACAGTTGACGAACCCAGACCTGCCCGGGTTCTTTGAGATCTGCGCGAAAATAGGCGAGTCTCGAACTGCCTTCATCCAGGCTGAACGCCCCCACGGCGCCATCATTGTTGATGACCAGTTGTAGTTCCCCATTCCGCGATATCGATTGCAGAATGGTATTGCCGTGGTGGGATACTTGGAAGTAGATTTGGTTGCTGTCCTTCGACCAGGTGGGTCGCATTTCCGCCAGATTTCCGATATCCCCCAGCGTTCCGCCTCCGATATCGAAATCGAGTTTTTCCGTCAGATTTTTTGCCTTGCCACCCCCATCTGCCGGTACAAGCCACAAACAGGTCTGCTTCCACCAATTCCCGCGTCCTTCTCGCCCATAGTAGGCAATCCATTTTCCATCCGGTGAAAAACTGGGACTGCCTTTGGGGCCGAAAGGCGTCTCAATTTTTCGCACGTCACCGCCTGTTGCGGGAATCACGAACAGATCGACCGCTTCCGGATTAAAATCCGGATCGTCACTGCGGTTGGAACAGAAGACAATCTCCTTCCCATCCGGCGACCAGTGGGGCTCGGATTCGTCGTATACATCGCCGTCCGTCAGTTGTTTGGCCTTGCCGGTCCGCATGTCAATCGTCCATATATGCCATCGCTCTTTCGGCAAAAATCCGCTTCCATCGAATTTGAAATGGACGCGGGTGATGTGGCGTGCGACGACACCCAATTTCTTCTTACCCTCGTCTCCTTCGCGTTCGATCTCTTCCGGATCTTTTTTCCGAAACATGCAGACAAACTGCTTTCCATCCGGCGACCACTGAAAAGCGCCGATACTGCCCTTGAGATTCGTCAGTGGTCGCGCTTCTCCGCCGCCAAATGGAATAATGTAGATTTGCGCTTGCTTCTCATCGCCACGGTTAGAAAGGAAGGCAATCTCTTTCCCATCGGGCGACCATTGCGGCTGACTATCGACCTGATCACCGTAAGTAAACTGCTGCGGACGTCCGCTATCGGTAGGTACCATCCACAAATTCGAATACCTCTTTTCGGTCTTTTTTTCGACACGCTGTACGGAAAAGACGACGTGACCTCCATCCGGTGAAATCTCGCAATCGGAAATCAGTTGAAAACGATACAGGTCTTCCGCTGTGATGCGACGCTTCTTTCGTGTTGGCATAAATTCCCTCTGGCAGCCTTATGGTGCAGGTTTGCTGAATACGAAGGTTGCTCTTTACTGGCTTCCCATCGGCTGTGCAACCCATTTGGATACAGCGTCGATCTATACCCAGTTCATCAATTCAGGGAAGCGTTCCACCGCTTCTTTCCAGATGTATACTTCGATTTCTCCTGCTGTTGGAAGCTTCATAATCTCTGCAATGAGTGATTGCGCCTCTTTAAGAGAGATCGAGCTAATAACCTTTTTGATTTCGGGGATCACGGGAGGACTCATACTCAATTTGGTTAGCCCCATCCCAATGAGTAAGAGACTAAAAACAGGGTCTCCTGCCATTTCGCCGCATAGGCTGACATCAATCCCCGCATCATGCGCAACCTGAACAACACTTTGAGTCAAACGAAGCACGGCGGGATGAAGCGGTTCGTAAAGCGAGAGTGTCTCTTCATTGCGTCGGTCAACCGCCAACGAATACTGGATCAGGTCATTTGTGCCAATACTGAAGAAATCCGCCTCTTTAGCAAGGAGATCCGCGATAATCGCCGCCGATGGCAACTCAATCATAATACCGATTTCGATCTCTGGATTAAACGGTATTCCCCTTTGAGTGAGTTCTGCCTGTGCTATTTCGACAAACCATTTCGCTTCCCGCAGTTCGTCGAGGCCGGAAATCATCGGGAACATAATCTTGGCGTTTCCGTACGCGCTGGCTCTGAGGATAGCACGCAACTGAGTCAAAAAGATGTCCGGATGCTTCAGGCATAAGCGAATCGCTCGCAAGCCCATCAATGAGTGCGATGAGCGGGGCAAGCGTAAATAGGGGGCGAGTTTATCACCGCCTAAGTCGAGGGTCCGAATGATTGTCACCTCTGGGCTGACGCGCTCAACGACGTATCGGTAACTTTCAAAGAGCTCATCCTCCGAAGGCAAATGATCTTGATTCATGAAGAAGTATTCCGTTCGATAGAGACCAATCCCCTTCGCCCCATGTTTTTGGATGAGTTCAACCTCTTCATGAAATTCAATATTCGCGGCAATTTCAATGCGCTGTCCATCGCGGGTTTGGACCTCCGTATCCCGTAAAGACGCAAGTTCAACCTCAACCGCGTGATATTTTTCCTGCTCAGTCTGGTATTGCTGAATCGTCTCCGCATTCGGGTGTAAAATGACATAGCCGTGCGTCCCATCAATAATTACCACGTCTCCGGTTTCTGCTTTCGCCATTTCACTTCCAAGTCCAACAACGGCTGGAATTCCCAGCGAACGTGCCAGGATTGCTGTATGAGAAATGCGTGTTCCCAACTCTGTGGCAAAAGCAAGAATCCCATTTTTGCGCATCAAGGCGGTATCCGAGGGAGTCAGATCATGAGCCAAAACAATAACCTCTGTGTCTAGATTGGAGAGATCCACGCGCTCCTGTCCAGTCAACACAAAGATGATCTGCTGCACCAGATCTTTCAAGTCCACCGATTTTTCACGGAGATGCACATTTTCCGATGCGGAAAAGGCCCGGATAAATTCATCGCCAATGTCAGCAACAGCCGCCTCTGCATTAATATAGCGAGTTTCCATGTCTTGCCGGATGCGATCCGTAAACATCGGATCGTCCAGCATCATAATGTGGACTTGAAAGATATCCGCATCCTTGCGGTGCGCATCCAGAAGAATCCGCGAACGTATTGCGCTCAAATCTCGCTGGACATGCGCCATGGCATCATCCAAGCGATGAATTTCCGAATCGACTTGCTCCGGGCGGATCGGATGTCGAGGAATATCCAACTGGTCATGGATGCGAAAGACTTCCCCAATAACAACGCCGGGCGAAGCGGCAATGCCAGTCAGAGTTATCGGTGTTTGAGCAGACGATCGTTGAGTCATAGCGTTTGGAGGAGACAAAGATGTAAGGCTAAGGTTTTAGAGATCTGTTTCCAACGCTTGGCTAACCACGGACTATGAAGAATTTTAGGAATGTACGGTGATAAAAAACAAGAGGAGAGGTATCAGGAAAGGAAAAGCGTCGAGGTTAATATGCTTCATCGAAGCCACTTTCGGCTAATTGAGACAACATCTGAATGGCTTCCGATTCGTCTGGGCCTTCTGCGGTAATCGTAAGTTGTGTGCCTTTACCCGCGGCTAACATCATGACG
>JAPUIP010000463.1 GCA_027296925.1 Candidatus Poribacteria bacterium
TCCCCATCGAAACTTCAGGCAGGTTGTTGTCGCGATTCTTCTGATTGACATCTTCGATTGCCAACTGCATTTCCACCGCACAGGCGACCGCTCGCTCGGTATCGTCTTTGTTGAAGATCGGCGCCCCGAAGATGACCAAAATCGCGTCGCCAATGAATTCGTCGATTGTCCCGTCGTATTTGATGATGACGTCGGTCATCGCGCCAAGATAGTTGTTTAGAAGCAGAACCACTTTTTCCGGCGCCAGGGCTTCTGCGGCAGATGAAAAGCCCCGCAGGTCGGACAGCAGAATTGTCACCCGGCGTTTTTCGCCTCCGACCTTTAAGCGATCAGGAGATGAAAGCAGACTTTCGACCACTTCGTCGGTCAGATAGCGGCCAAAGGTTCGGCGAATAAAACGGTTGCGAATCTCCAGTTCTTCGTTGGTTTTCTGCAGATTGGCATTGGAACCCTCCAGTTCCGTGTTGGCGTCTGCTAATTGCGCCGTCCGCTGTTTGACTCGGTCCTCCAACCCGGCGTTCAGTTGAGATAGTTCATTTTTTCGCTTCTCAAGATTTACGTTCGTTTGGGCAAAGCGACGGGCAAGATACACGGACATCGAAATCATCGAGCCCAAGACCCCATAGAGGTAAGCGTGTTTATACACCGGAGCAGACTTAATGAAGTTGCTTGCCACTTGGCAGACAACTCCCACAATAAAAATCAGCCCTCCGATGCCGACAATCCATGCACTGTACTTTTTTCGTCCTATTGACAGCACAATCACCCGTAGCATCTCGGCGAGAGAGATTAACACAAACAGGAAAATATAGTTCATCGGGATATACAGCGACAGAAGTCCCATAGCAAGGCCCACTGTGAATATAATCCAAAACGGTTTGGGCAATTTGGGGTAAAACAGGGCATACAAAAAACGACACCCAGAAACACCGATAAGTATGCACGTGATTTTGAACAGCGTATAAAATACCAGCAACTTTCCGTCTGTTGTGATGAATTCAAAATCAAGTTCGATGAACGTCAACATGGCGAAACTACCTGTAAAAGCAGCGTAGTAGAGGTTCTCTCTCGCCTGCGGGTAAAATGAAAACATCAGCAGGTGCAGCAATGTAAAAGCGAGCAGTGTGCCGCAGAAAAAGAATTGATAACCGGTCTCTTTTCGACTTCGTTGGGCAGCATCAGCGAGATAATCCCTAATGTCCCCACCCAAAATAGTCATTGCAAAACCCATCGGAAAATCCCGCGTCCCGTTCAGAGGGAGAGAAGACAGTGCGAAATTCGAGTAGCGGATGGCAATCAGGTGGTCGGTTTGATTCCCAAACGAAATCGGCTCGATTTTCGCATTCGTGTCAAAGGCAACGTCCGTTGTCTCGGTACGCTTTGAAGTTCCGACCGTGCCGAAGCGATAGAGAAGTTTGCCATCGAGGTAGATTTCAGCGGCACCAAACTGACCATAGCCCAGAACCAGAGGCACACCCCACAACGACGAATCCACCGCCAAATGAAGTCTGAACCAACCGATGCCTGAAAATCCGCTTTGGGGAATTTCTGCCTCAAGAAGTGTGTTTTCTACGGTTTCCCAGTTGCTATCGTCGAACGCTGGTTTTGCCCATTCGATACCATCCCCAGGGTGATATTTCCAGTTTTTAAAGGGCTCCGTTGAGTCATCCAACTTCGTCTGCAGGCGGTCAGGGGTCAGGAGGTTTTCATCAGGTTGAGCTAGCGCCAAGGGGCTGTGCTGAAAAACCAGCACCATCAGCATAAACCCTACCAATAGCAGTCCAATTTTAGGAATTATTGGTAATCGATAATTGAAAAACGGATTCATTTCGACCGTCTCGGATTTAAGCGGCTGCACTTTTGGTGTATCCTTTTGTCATCAGTTTTCGTTTCAACTATTTTCGCGGCGTTTTCAGTCTTGGATATGCCTTTGGACGGGGTCGCCTAGACGACGTTTGACCACTCGGGGTTCAACCCGATTGGGACGGAAGGGTAGCTTCTCCGTGGAAACAAGGTATATAGGTTGAAACGTCGGGAAAGTCCGCTTTCGCTGTTTTTAGGCAATCCGTGTCAATATCACAGATTGCGACACACTCAATGCCGTCGGTGCGCTGCATCATGTTCGCATGCGCGCGCCCCATGTTAAATGCTGCACCGTAACCAATAACTGCTCCACGAATTACATCTGCCATTCGGTTATGAGCCCCTTGTTGTAAATTTGGACTTGTAAAGATAGATGGTCTATGCTATGATGTTGTGACATAGAAAGCCGCTTTCGCTTTTGTGAGGCTTTGGGCAATTTTATCACGGGCAGATTGGCTTGTCAACGGGTAATTGATGAGAACGGTTCACCCTTCTACGGCGGTTCTTGAATTCGGTATGAGACATCGGCGCAGATGCTATGGCAAATTCACTCCTTGCGATGCAATCGATTACCAAAGACTTCCCCGGCGTCCGTGCCCTCGATGATGTGTCGCTACGGCATTATCAACCGGATTGAGGAATTCTACCGGAGCAATCAATACATCGAATCACTACAGATCAGAACCCCATCGCTGGAAACGCCCGTTAGCCACCTCAGCGGTGGAAACCAGCAGAAGGTGGTTCTGGGCAAGTGGCTGATGACTGAACCGAAGATTCTCTTTCTCGATGAACCGACGCGGGGAATCGACGTCGGAGCGAAAGCCGAAATTCACAAGCTCATTGCACAACTTGCTCGGCAAGGGGTTGCCATTGTCATGGTCTCCTCGGAGCTTCCCGAAGTCCTGGGGATGAGTGATCGCATCCTCGTCTTGCATCAAGGGAAAATTACGGGCACGTTCATCAACGAAAATCTGACGCAGGCGGAGATTTTGCGTTGTGCAGCCGGTAACGCAAATCTGGATGCATAGCGCACTCGCGTCGGAAATCTGCTTGACGGTGTTAACCGATCGTTGTATAATATCACTGTTTTACTATACGGGACAGGGCTCTTACGCAAGGAGGAACACATAATGAGGATGAATAAGCAGGGATATATTCTCTTTTTAGTCGTAGCCGGGTTGTTGATCATCTCGGTGGCAAATACCTTTTCATCGGATAAGACCTGGACATCCGTACGTGAGTTTAAATGGCAAGCAGCGCTGAAGGATGTTTACTTCGTTGATGAGCAGCACGGCTGGATTGTTGGTTCAAAATCGACAATTCTCCATACCAACGACGGCGGCACGACTTGGGAAAGGCAGCCAAGCCTACCGTTGCCCTTCAAAATGGATTTACACAAAGTCCGGTTCGCCAATCCCACAACAGGCTGGATTTCTGGGGATGATGGCACCGTGCTGAAAACCGTCGATGGCGGTTCGACGTGGATGAAGCTCTCCACGGGCACGTATGCGGTGTTGTCAACCCTCTTTTTTGTCGACGAGAAATACGGTTGGGCCGGCGGCGATGGGGGACTTGTCATCCATACGGCGGATGGCGGGCAGACCTGGACGAGACAGAATACCGATACGAATAACGCGATCATGGGCATCCACTTTACCAGCCCTGAAGTCGGTTGGGCCGGCGGCGGTGGCGGTACAATGATTCATACCAAGGATGGCGGGCAGACCTGGAAATCCCAAAATCCCAACACCGCTTCTACACTCGATGCCCTCTTTATGCTCAATGAACAGGAAGGGTGGGCATCCGGCGGCAACGGTGCGCTGATCCATACCGCTGACGGCGGAACCTGGGAGGTCCAGGAAAGTCACGTGCCGAACTCCAACGGCATGCCGGAACCCATTTGGGGAATTCACTTCATCGATTCGAATCTCGGTCTCGCCGCAGCAGAATTCGGCGTCATTTTGAGGACGACGGATGGCGGAGTCAATTGGGCGCCGCTTGAACCGAGACCCGTTCCAAACCGACTCCACGCCGTCCAGTTTCTCAATCCGCAAGAGGTGTGGGCTGTTGGAGATTTCGCAACGATTCTGCATAGCCAAGACGGGGGTGTTTCCTGGGAAGTAATCTCAAATAACAGCCATTTAACGCAAGTTCATTTCTATGATGATCAACTGGGGTGGGCGGTTGGTCTATCCGGAACCGTTCTGCACACGAGTGATGGTGGAGCGACGTGGCAAACGCAAAGCAGTGGAAACGTCTTTGAGTTATTCGGCGTCGGTTTCACTGACCCAAATAAAGGCTACATCGTTGGCAGCAACGGCACTTTGATTGAGACCCACGATGGCGGAAAGACGTGGCACAGCGTCAGCGATCCAACGGATGAAGGCAGTGGTAGAGTGAAACGCATCCAGTTTGATGAGTCGATGACCTGGAAAGGTGCTCTCGGATTTTATGGTCTCCATTTCTCCACCCCTCAGCACGGCTGGGGCATTGGCGAAGTTGGCAAGATTCTGCACACGAGTGACGGTGGAGAAACATGGATTGGTCAGGATTCCGGGGACATGATGGTTGCTTTCAACAACCTACTTGGCGTCTATTTCCTTGATGAGAATGTAGGGTGGTCAGTTGGTGCCGGCGGTACCATCATCAAAACGGAAGATGGCGGACAGACGTGGACCGTCCAACAGGCAGAGCCGGATGAATTAAGTGCAGTTTTCGCTATCGATGCCCAAACCGCCTGGATTACGGGCTCTGGCGCGATTTATGCCACAAAGGATGGCGGAACCACATGGACGCGGCAAGTTACACCCACAGATAAAAAGTTGAATGGTGTATGCTTCATTAACGCAAACGAGGGATGGGCAGTTGGAGAAAGTGGAACCATCCTGCACACCACGGACAGCGGTGTGACCTGGCTCGCAGAGCAAAGTCCCACGCAAAACCATCTGACCGATATTTCCCAATCCAAAGATGGCAACCTTTGGGCCGTTGGTGAGTGGGGCACGATTCTGAGATATTAGCCCACAAAATCTGTACTTTCAGGTTGTAAGTCCTTAGTCGCACTGTAGGGGTCGAATCCTGTAGCCTATTCCCGATGGATGAGATGGCCTCCGGGGATTGCGTGCTCGTCCGACAATTCGGACTCCTACGGGGAATTTACCGCAGATTGCGACCGAGTTGAAGCGCATCTTTTTTCAGCCTTGGGCTTGCAGCCTGAAACTCCCGCCTGAATATTCCCTACCTTAAATGATACTGGTGAAACCCACGGAGCCTGTCCCTGCGAGATGCTCCGGCTGCCTGCCAGCATCGTTCCGACAACACCTGATGAGGGAGGTATCCAATAACCATGCGTTCCATTACTATTTTTTTGTTCATTGCCATAATTACCGGTCTCGGCTGCGAACAGACAGCGACCGTAGAAATCACATCACAGCCTTCCGGCGCAACAGTTTTTATCGACGGTGAGGAGGTCGGCGTCACCCCATATATAGAAAAGGTCCAGGGGGAAATGTCATCCCGACGGCTCATGGTTAGCAAGCCGGGCTATAAAGCGGGCACGGCAGAATTGAAACCCGGCGGCGGAAAACTGACACAGACTTTCCAATTGGAAAAGATTGATTTGTCGGAGATGACCTTGATACCCGCAGGGAAGTTTCTGATGGGAACAACTGATGAAGAGGCAAGTCTCGTTGTTCGCCAACTCGGGGGTGAAGAGGTGACCGAAAACATTCAGTGGTTCATGGCGGAAAAACCGCAATATGAAGTCGATCTGCCTGCGTTTTACATCGACAAATTTGAATTGACAAATGCCGCCTACAAGGAATTCATCGATGCGACCGGACGCCCCGCCCCCCGGCATTGGGAAAATAATACCTATCCCGAGGGAGAGGACCGATTCCCCGTCGTGTACGTGAGTTGGAAGGATGCCAATGCCTACTGTCAGTGGGCGGGCAAGAGGCTTCCAACTGGAGCGGAGTGGGAAAAGGCGGCCCGAGGCACTGACGCCAGGATTTGGCCGTGGGGAGATGAGTTCGATATAACGAAATGCAATGTGGAATCGTGGGAAGGTTCTGGGCCAAAACCTGTCGGCAGCTACCCGCAAGGCGTCAGCCCCTACGGCGTTTATGATTTAGGGGGAAACGTCTGGGAGTGGACGAGCAGTTGGTATGAGGCTTATCCTGGCAGTACCTACACAACGCCAGAATTTGGCAAGAAGTTCCGCGTCTTGCGTGGCGGCTCCTGGTATCATTACGACAGCCTCGGACCAATTGGCGCCCGGTGCGCCTCGCGCGATAGAGGCACAGAGTACCACGTCTCTTATGTTGCCGGATTTCGCTGTGCGATTGGGGAGAAGGAGCTCGGAGGAGGTGGGCAATGAATCGCTTTCATTTGGCATCCCTCATTTTAGTCGTCGGTTGCATGGTCGGACTTGGGTGTGGCGAAGATTCGTGGACCAAGAAAGGCAAAGCGTTACTCGCCGCCGGCGATTATCAGGATGCGGTAGCACATTTCCAGCGGTCACTCCAAACCAGTCCGGAAAACACGGAAGCGCATTATCAGTTAGGGACGGCATACCTGAAGTTGGAACAGCATACCGAAGCGATTGAATCCCTGCGGAAAGCTGCGAGACATGCGCCGGAACGTATGGATGTTCAGCTTGCA